>CALDZS010000271.1 GCA_937944065.1 uncultured Amylibacter sp.
TTAAATATTTAAAAAAAAAGATCCGGCGGCGAACGGCGCAACAGGTTCCAACCAAGATTGCCATCGAACCCATTCGCTAAATCTAGTGCGCCATAGTTGCCGAAAAAAGGTGTCGAAATCGCGCTGACCACAAAAGAATGATCGAACCTCCAAGGCTTAATCCGCCGCTGCAAACCGAGAGTGTCAAGGAACGTATTATAAGATACGCCCTTCGCGTTCAGCAGAGAGACTGAAAGCAATGACATTGAGATGCATATCAATTGGATCAGGTCAAAGCTGGGCAAAAACACTATGAAGACACATCTCGGTCTTGGGTGTCGCTTGGCGTAATGAGTAACCTTAACCTAGGCTATTCAACCACTCTCGCAAGGTCTCTCCTTATCGGGAGCAGCTTTGTATTTATTGTTACGACGCTGTTGGGCTTTCTCATTTTCTGCGAAAAATATGACGAGCTGAAAGATGCGACTTGAAAAAGGAGCTGTCGGCGATCTTATCATCATCTCTGAGCTGTCGCGGCCAAAAGCCCTTGGGAACCTTGATTACCCATCTGAAAAGCTGAACAAAACCAACGTCTTTCCGGACTTAAGTGCAAGTTGGTACTTTTGATAATGCAACCAACTTTTTCGCGCAATCAACTGTGAAACTACGTCTGTTTGAATCGGGCTTTAAATTCCAAAATGGGTATCATCGATTAAAGCGTTTAATGCCATCTGGTACGGTATTGCAGGTTGGTGATCTATTGCTCGAGCGACAAGAAGTATTAACGGACAGTAAGATGTTGCTGACTGTCGGCTTTTTGTTGCTCGGCCTCGTATCAAGCGGTGCGATCAGATATCCAATCTGCGAAGCTCGCGACAATATTGGATTATTGGCGCATGAAATCGAAGGTTGAAGTGGTCAAAACCTTGAGCCGATCCTAACCTAAGGGCTGTTCTGAGAGCTTCTGCCAGTTGTCGAACGAATTAATCCTGCTGCTAGCGCAGTTAGAATATGTAGAACGAGCCTTTTCCACCAATCCAGCACATGAATTGCGGTCACCGTTGCCGATGTCTTTGGCTCATCGCCAGAACATTAAACCCAGCGCAAAGGACAGTACGGTTGAAAAGAACATGGAACATGTGGAAACGGGTTTGAAGAAACTAGTCGTAACCGCCATCAACGCACCAACCGTGGTTGGTTATATTTTGCGAAGTCATAGAGGGTGTTGGTAGCGGGAGAGGGACTTGAACCCCCGACACGCGGATTATGATTCCGCTGCTCTAACCACCTGAGCTACCCCGCCAAAGGTGAGGGGTGATTAGGACAGATCGCATGAGGCGTCAAGCCGTATTGATTGAATTTAGCTAGGGATTTGCAAACTGGTGGATTTCTGGTGCGATCACAGCTTGTCACGCAATGAAAACCAAAGCATCGCCAGAACCAACAATGGGGATCGCAAACGGACGCCGCCTGGAAAGCGCGGGGTTGGTACGGCAGCCATCATGTCAAATTGCTCCGCCTGACCGGCCAGTGCCTGCGCCATCATCTTGCCCCCCAACGTGGCCATGGCGACACCGTGGCCAGAATATCCAGACGCTGATAGAATGTTGCCTGACAGGCGTGCAAAATAAGGCATTCGATTCATGGTAATCGCGAGCGTACCACCCCATGCGTAATCAATACGCGTATCGACTAGCTGTGGAAAAATATCCAGCATGGGTTTGCGTACCAACGCTGGGATATCGCGCGGAAAGCGATAGCCATATGTTTCCGCCCCGCCGAACAGCAATCTATGATCGTCAGAAAAACGGAAATAGTTAACAACAAATTTGCTGTCAGCCACCGCACGGTTCGAAGCGATGATTTCTTCTTGTGCAGAGGTGTCCATCGGCTCCGTTGCCAAAATGAAATTGTTTATGGGCATGACGTGGGATGCGACCTGTCCATCTAAGTCGCCAAGATACCCGTTGCAGGCCAACAAGACATGATCTGCGGTTATGGTTACCTTATCTGTATTCAAGATCGCTGGCGTTCCGTGTGTCACACTCTTCACGCGCGAATCTTCGTAAATTTTCACGCCAGCGGCTATGCATTTACGCGCCAATCCCAGCGCGTATCGCAACGGGTCTATGTGTCCCGCGCCCATGTCCAGTGTTCCACCAAAATATTTAGGCGATGCTACTGCGGCGCGCATCTCTGTGCGGTCCAATGTGGTGATTTGATCATACCCGTAGTCACGCGCGAGCTTGTCCGCATAATCATGTTCATGCCCAACAAATCGAGCCTTGTGCGCGGCGTGAATAACACCTGGCACTACGCTGCAGTCAGTCATGTCACCGCTTAGGTCTTTGACCAATTGGACAGCTTCTTGAGCAATTCCCCACAGAGATTTAGCATGGTCCAGCCCGACCATTTTCTCCAACTCGTCTTGATCTTGGCGCTGGCCAGTTCCCACTTGCCCACCGTTGCGACCAGAGGCGCCAAATCCTATACGCTGTGCTTCTACTAGTGTTACCGAATATCCAGCCTGCGCCAAATGCAAGGCTGCTGAAAGGCCAGTAAAGCCAGCGCCCACCACGCAAACATCTGTCCGAATTTTACCTTTCGCGGATGGAAAAGGTGGCAGCGGGTTGGCATGCGCAGCATAATAAGATTGCGGGTATTGTCCCGCAGTGTCATTGGCATCTAACAGGTTCAAGACGCGGCTTTCATTAACCCTTTGTCTTTGGCAATCGCATAAGTCTCATCCAATGTCTTGGTTGCCAAGTTGATCAATAGATCAATGTCCTTTTCCGTCAAAATCAAAGGTGGAGATATGATCATCTGATCACCCACATGTCGCATCACAAGACCGTTAGCGAATGCGCGGTCACGACCTATCGTGCCAATGGTGCCTTTGTCGGCTGCGAATGCTGCGCGTGATGATTTATCCGGTGTCATGGCCAATGCGCCCATCATACCGCAAATGCGTGCTTCGCCGACAAGTGGGTGATCGCTGAACGCTTCCCATTTTTGTTTCAGATAGGGGGCAGCTATGTCACGTACGTGACCGACAATGTTTTCCTCTTCGATGATGCGCAGATTTTCCATGGCGACGGCACAAGAAACGGGGTGGCCTGAATAGGTATAGCCGTGGTTGAAATCATCCATGTCTATGGTTGCCGCAACGTCGTCTGACACCATCGATCCGCCAATCGGGGCATAGCCTGATGACATGCCTTTGGCGATTGTCATAATGTCGGCGCGGATACCAAAGGTTTCAGCACCCCACATATTGCCAGTGCGACCAAAGCCAGTGATCACTTCGTCCGCTATCAACAGAATGTCATGCGCATCGCAGATACGTTGGATTTCTGGCCAGTAAGTCGATGGTGGGATAATCACTCCGCCGGCACCTTGGACCGGTTCTGCAATAAAGGCTGCGATTTTGTCTTCGCCAAGTTCGTGAATTTTCGCTTCCAGCTGACGCGCACGCTCCAAGCCGAACTCCTCTGGCGATTGATCGCCGCCTTCGCCCCACCAATAGGGTTGGTCGATGTGGCAAATGTCGGGAATTGGCAGCCCACCTTGGGCATGCATGGCAGTCATTCCGCCCAGTGATGCACCGCCCATGGTCGACCCGTGGTATCCGTTCTTGCGTGCGATTATCACCTTTTTGCTGGGCTTCCCCTTGGCCGCCCAATAGTGCCGGGCCAGGCGAATGTTTGTGTCATTCGCATCAGAACCACCGTTGGCATAAAATATATGGTTCAAATCATGTGGTGCCAGTTCTGCCATCTTTTGTGCTAGTGCGATTGCAGGTACGTGGGTGGTTTGGAAAAATGTATTATAATACGGCAGCTCTTTCATCTGACGATAGGCAGCGTCTGCCAACTCGTCACGGCCATACCCGATATTGACGCACCAAAGACCCGCCATTGCGTCCAGAATTTTACGCCCAGTGCTGTCGGTCAGCATGGGGCCATCAGCAGCGGTGACAACCAGGGCGCCTTTCTTTGCAAGTTCGGCATTCGCAGTGAACGGATGCATGTGATGTGCCGCATCGATGGCTTGCAGCTCATCTGTGGGCAGGTGGTTTGAAATTAGGTTCATCGGTTTATCCTTTATGCGTTCAGCAACAGATGTTCACGTTCCCAAGGCGAAATTTCGCGTTGGTATTCTTCAATTTCGGCGTGCTTAATGTCCGAGTACAGCTTGCAAAACTCCTCACCCAGAACGGCGTGAAGGTCTTTGGATTTGTCAAATAGATCCAGTGCGTTTGACAGGCTCCGGGGTAAATCGTTTTTTGACGACCAGACTTCTGTCTTGGCCTCGCGGCGCGGTTTTAGGCCTTGTTCTATTCCCAGATACCCTGCCGCCAAACTGGCGGCGATAGACAAGTACGGATTGGTGTCACTGCCTGTCACGCGGTTTTCAACACGGCGTGCTTCAGGGCCTGAATTGGGAATGCGCAGACCTGTGGTGCGGTTGTCTGATGCCCATTCCAAATTTGTGGGCGCGGACATTTGGCCCGCAAACCGTCGGAATGAATTTACATAAGGTGCCAGTAGTGGCACGGCCTCCATCAAGAATTTTTGCGAGCCAGCGATAAATTGGAAAAACTCTTCTGTCGGTTCGCCTGCTGCATCGGAAAAGATGTTCTGACCCGTCTTTATATCCACCACAGATTGGTGGATATGCATCGCCGATCCTGGTTCATCGCGCATGGGTTTCGCCATGAAGGTCGCAAAATTGCCATGCCGCAAAGCAGCCTCGCGGATGGTGCGTTTGAAATAGAATACTTGATCGGCCAACTCTAAAGGGTCGCCATGCATCAAGTTAATCTCGATCTGGCCTGCACCACCTTCGTGGATCAACGTGTCGATTTTCAGCCCTTGTGCCTCGGCATAGTCATAAATCTCGTCGATCACCTCGCCATATTCATCAACCGCGACCATTGAAAACGCCTGCTGGCGCGCGCCGCGACGGCCGGTGCGGCCCACGGGTGGTTTGATGTCTTTTGTGGGGTCTGTATTTGGCTTGGTCAGATAGAATTCCAGCTCTGGGGCCACAATCGGTTGCCAACCTTTAGCCGCGTATAGGTCCAAAACACGTTTCAAAACGTTCCGTGGAGCGATTGGCAGGGGGTTGCCTTTTCGATCGACCAGATCACATACCACCTGCAACGAACAATCTTCGGCCCATGGGATTGCGCGCGCAGTGGACATGTTTGGACGCAAAACAATATCTTCTTCGCGCCACTGTTCCTTAATATCCATATCGACATACTCGCCAGAAATTGTTTGGTAGTACAAAGATATGGGCAGGAACAATTCCTGATCCGGTGTGAACTTATAGTAAGGCATCGCCTTGCCGCGTGACATACCTGCAAGGTCTGGAATGATGCATTCCACCTCTTCCAGTTTGCGGCCCGCACGGTAGGCGTCAAACGCGGGCGGTAAAGTGTCTATCCAACTATTGGTTGTCACTGGGTTTCCTTTTTTGTTCCCGATTAGGGCTTTGTCGAAAATATGATCAAATTATGAAATCTGTCAATCGCGTTGTGGCGCAGGTGGTGCGCCCAAGTCCAATTCAACCTGATCAAGACCTTGGCGCAAATCCCCAACCATTGCTTGGCGGACATGCTCTGGATCCTTGGCGCGCAATCCTTCGATGATCTTGTCATGTTGGTCCGGCAGGTTGTGTGTGCCAACGCGACCGCAGACGACGCGCATACTGGGCCCTATCCGCAGCCAAAGTGACCCTGCAATAGCATTTAAGACTTGCGCTTCTGCATGATCATATAGCTGAAAATGAAAGGTGTAATTGTGTAAAAGGTAACCTTCTATGTCACCCTTTGATATCGCCTCGTTCAACAGGGAATCTGTCACTTGTAACCGATCAATCAGCCCGTTATCTGCCTTTTTTGCGGCCAGAAAGGCCAATCGAGGCTCTATTGATAGCCGAACAAATGCGATCTCTTCCAATTGCGCAGGCTCCAGTACGGGCACACTAATTCGGCGATTTCCCAAAGCGGTTAACGCGCCTTCCGATGTCAAGCGGCGCAACGCCTCGCGGACGGGGGTCATGCCCGCACCTACTTCGTCGATCAAACCTTGGATTGTGACGGGTTGGCCAGGGACCAAGGTGCCAAATAATATCATTTCGCGGATCTGTTCATAGACGCGTAGATGCTCTGGTATTTTCGCTATGATCTTGTTCATATGGTTGTTGCCTTTCGGACGTGAATAGCTAGCATCAGCCTTGGGATCAAATTTTACGATTTCGCGAATCGTAGACTTAGCTTGCACCGAATCGAATAATTTGATCAAATTAAAAATTCGGGGGTCACCCTGCAACTTCGGGAGAGAAACATGAAATCAGTATTCACATTGGCAGCCAGCCTAACATTGGCGGCAACTACCGCCTTTGCGGAAGAAGTGCGCGTATATAATTGGTCTGATTATATCGACGAAGCACTTTTGGAGAAATTTGAGACGGATACTGGGATCAAATTGATCTACGATGTTTTCGACAGTAACGAAGTTTTGGAAACAAAGTTGCTGGCAGGCGGATCAGGGTATGATGTTGTGGTGCCATCAGGCACGTTTCTACAACGCCAGATCACTGCAGGTGTGTTTCAAAAACTGGATCAAACGCAACTGTCCAACAATGGCAACCTATGGGATCTGATCAAAGATCGCACTGCCATTTATGATCCGGGCAATGCATATTCTGTTAACTACATGTGGGGCACCACTGGTATTGGCGTGAACGAAGGCAAAGTGAAAGCGGCCTTGGGCGAAGACGCTCCGATTGACAGCTTGGCTTTGGTATTCGATCCAAAGAATATGGAGAAGTTGGGCGATTGCGGAGTGCATTTTCTTGATGCTCCGGCCGAAATGTTGCCGGCTGCCTTGGCATATTTAGGTGAAGACCCAAACAGCCATGACCCAGCTGTGATTGCCAAAGCAGAAGCGGTGTATAACGCTGTGCGCCCTTACATCACCAAATTCCACAGTTCTGAGTATATTAACGCATTGGCAAACGGTGACATCTGTGTCGCGTTCGGTTGGTCAGGCGACATTCTGCAAGCGCGCGATCGTGCGGCCGAAGCAGAAAATGGTGTAGAGATTTCATATAATGCGCCAAGCGAGGGTGCGTTGATGTGGTTCGACCAACTGGCGGTTCCGTCAGATGCGCCAAACCCAGTAGCAGCGCACAAGTTCATCAACTTTATCATGGATGCGCAAAACATGGCCGACGCGTCGAACTATGTTTATTATGCAAACGGAAACAAAGCATCGCAGCCACTGCTAGAGGAAGACGTGATCGGGGATCCAGCGATTTATCCTACACCAGCAGCGTTGGAAAAATTGTATATCACGACACCATATCCACAAAAGGTTCAGCGCACCGTTACGCGTCTATGGACCAAAATAAAGTCAGGCACCTAAGGGTGTTGATCAGGGCGGCTTGCACGAGAGTGTAGGCCGCCCAGATTGCTTATATGACAGATAATTTAGAATTTACCCCATGGGCCGATCCGTCGCAAAAGCCGTTGATACGGTTTGAAAACGTCACCAAAAAGTTTGGTGACTTCACGGCGATTGATAACCTGACTCTGGATATTTACGAGAAAGAATTCTTTGCGCTGTTGGGTCCATCAGGCTGTGGTAAGACGACTTTGATGCGCCTGCTAGGCGGGTTTGAACAGGTTACATCAGGCACGATTACGATTGCTGGCCAAGATATGGCAAACATCCCGCCGAACAAACGCGCGGTGAACATGATGTTCCAATCCTATGCTTTGTTTCCGCATCTGACAGTGGCGGCCAACATTGCGTTCGGTCTAAAACGTGACGATCTAAGTGCCGCAGATATTGATGCGCGGGTTGATGAAATGCTGACCCTTGTACAATTGAAACAATATGCCAAACGCAAGCCGCATCAACTGTCGGGTGGTCAACGCCAGCGCGTGGCGTTAGCACGATCATTGGCAAAAGCACCAAAACTGTTGTTGCTGGATGAGCCATTGGGCGCTTTGGATAAAAAACTGCGCACCGAAACTCAGTTCGAGCTGATGGATATTCAGGAAAAAACTGGCACTACATTTGTGATTGTCACTCATGACCAAGAAGAAGCGATGACGGTCGCGTCCCGTGTCGCCGTGATGAACCACGGTGTCATGATTCAAGTAGATACCCCCGATCGGATTTATGAAAATCCATCCTCCTCTTATGTGGCGGACTTCATCGGCGATGTAAATTTGATCAATGGCACTGCTAGGGTGGTTGATGGGGTGGTCACAATGTCATGGGCTGAAGGGCAACCAAAATTATCTGCCAAATCGGCGTTGGATTTTGCGGCTGACGCAGCTTGCATTTTGGCGATCCGTCCGGAGAAAGTGAATATATCATCTACCAAACCCGGCAGCGCGCATAACGTGGTGCGTGGCAAGATTTTGGATATTGCTTATCTGGGTAACATTTCGACCTATCATGTACAGATTGCCGACGGCACGATTATCAAAGCGCAATCGGCAAACAACCGTCGTTTGGCGCGCCGACCGTTTACATGGGAAGATAAGGTTTATCTATCATGGACAGACACGGCAGGGGTGGTGCTGGCAGAATGATGCGTCGTCTGGTCGTCATCGGTGTACCTTATTTGTGGCTGGTTGCGCTATTTCTGATACCGTTTCTGATCGTCTTAAAAATCGCTCTTTCAGATACTAATCTGTCGATCCCACCCTATTTGCCTCAGCTGGACATCGCCGAAGGCTGGGTGGGATTTAAAGCCTTTTTGAGCGCCTTAGATTTCGAGAATTTTACATTCTTGGCCAGCGATGATCTGTATTGGAAAGCCTATCTTTCCAGTCTGAAAATCGCGACTGTCTCGACCTTTTTCGCTCTACTAATTGGGTTCCCTATCGCCTACGGTATGGCGCGTGCACCTGATCATTGGCGTCCCACTTTGATGATGCTTATCATCTTGCCATTTTGGACCAGTTTTCTGATTCGCACCTATGCTTGGATCGGGATTCTGTCGACTGAAGGTTTCTTGAATCAATTCCTAATCTGGTCCGGGTTAGTCACTGACCCGTTGACCTTGCTCAACACCAACGTGGCCGTCACAATCGGCATTGTTTACACCTATCTGCCCTTCATGGTCTTGCCCGTTTACGCCGCCTTGGAAAAGCTGGATGATAGCTTGATCGAAGCCGCTGAAGATCTGGGATGCACCCGTATCCAAGCCTTTTGGATGGTCACTATTCCGTTGGCGAAACAAGGTATTATCGCAGGTTGTTTCCTGGTCTTCATCCCATCTCTGGGCGAATTTGTGATCCCGTCCTTGTTGGGCGGTTCTAGCACACTGATGATCGGTAAGGTCTTGGTCGAAGAATTCTTCACCAACCGTGATTGGCCAGTTGCCAGCGCAGTTGCTGTTGTTTTGTTGCTGATCCTGATCATCCCAATTGTATTGTTCCAACGTAATGAACAAAAACAGCGAGAGGTGGACGGATGAAGCGGTTAAGTTGGTTCAACGCAACCTCTTTAGCATTCGGGTTCGCGTTCCTGTATATTCCAATGCTGATCCTTGTGATTTACTCTTTCAACAGCTCTAAACTCGTCACGGTCTGGGCAGGGTTTTCGACCAAATGGTACGTAGAGCTTGCGGGCAACGAAGCATTTTTAGAAGCGGCTTGGGTTACTATAAAAGTCGCCGTTATCAGCTCGACCCTTGCCACTGTCCTTGGCACCATGGCCGCTTATGCAATGGTGCGCGGCGGACGGTTTTTCGGACGTACCTTGTTCAGCGGCATGGTCTACGCACCCCTTGTGATGCCAGAGGTTATTACGGGTCTATCGTTGCTATTACTGTTCATCGGTATCGGCATGGATCGTGGAGTTATGACAATCGTGCTAGCTCATACGATCCTAACAATGTGTTATGTTTCGGTCGTTGTCTCGTCTCGTCTGGTCAGCTTTGACAGATCATTGGAAGAGGCGGCGTTGGACTTGGGCTGCACGCCTTTCGACGCGTTCAGGTCGGTGACCTTACCCATCATCGCGCCAGCGGTCATTGCTGGTTGGCTGTTGGCATTCACTTTGTCACTGGATGATCTGGTGATCGCCAGTTTCGTCTCTGGCCCATCTTCGACCACGCTTCCGATCAAGATTTTCAGCTCTGTCCGCCTAGGTGTTAGTCCAGAAATAAACGCGCTATCGACCATTATGATCGGTATCGTCACCATAGGTGTTATTGTCGCATCCTTGGTGACTAAACGCAGTGTGGCCATGCGCGCCAAACAAGAAAGAGACGCAGAATAATGCATCCATTCGAAAAAGAATTGGCCGACTATGTGGCCGAACACGGCGTACCTGATCGTATAGAGCTGATGGTGTCCGACATGAATTCTGTCATGCGTGGCAAATGGCTTGCTGGAAAAGACGCGCTGAAACTGATCACGGGCGAAGCGCGCTTGCCCTTGTCCACCTACGCCCCGAATATTTTCGGCGAAGAGGTAGAGGCATCAGGCATCGGTAGTCAAATCGGTGATCCAGATGGTGAATTGACCCCGATCGCAGGCACGTTGGACCGCGTGTTCTGGACAGAGGGTCATGTCGCGCAATTACTTTGCGAAATGGTGGAATCTGATGGGGCGGTATCGGCTTTGTCCCCACGTCAAATGTTGGCCAACATGGTGGATAAGTTTCACGCCGAGGGGTTAAAGCCGGTGGTTGCGTCAGAATTGGAATTCTATATTTACCAATCACGTGACAGGGCGGACGAGGCGCCCCAACCCCCCGAGGACAGCCCTGTTGCACAGAATTACGATCTTGATGTTCTTGATCGTCACTCGGCTCTTCTCGACGATATAGAGGCGACGTCGAAAAAATTGGAATTGCCCGTTGACGCGATGATCGCCGAGTATGGCCCAGGTCAATTCGAGATCAATTTCCACCACACTGATGATATCTTGTCCGCCGCAGACACAGCGCTGATTTTCCGCCGACTGGTGCACGGCGTTGCCGTCAGTCATGGGATGGAAGCCACGTTTATGGCGAAGCCCTACACGGACCATCCAGGCAATGGGATGCATTTACATGCGTCTGTTTTGGATGAAAAGGGCGAGAATATCTTTAATAGTGATGACGGTGTGCATCCGCGTTTGGGCCATGCGGTGGCAGGATCACTGGCCACCATGCGTGAATTGCAGGCGATCTTTGCACCACATTACAATTCATATCGTCGCTTTCATCCAGGAAGCTTTTCCCCGACAGCACCCAACTGGGCAGCGGACGATCGACGTGCGGGCATTCGATTACCACAGATCACTGGACCTGCCGCGCGCATGGAGCATCGTATATGCGGAGCGGACGTAAACCCATATCTTGCTTTTGCCGCCATTCTTGGTGGGATGCTACATGGGCTGTCGAATAAGTTGGAGCCGCCTTTGCCGTTGGATGACACAGATGCCGTCGAACCAGACAGCCTGACGCATGATTGGACAAGCGCTATCGAGGCTTTTGCATCCTCGGACATTGCAGCGGACATCTTTGGAAAAACCTATCGCGATATTTATGCGGCTGTGCGCCGTGATGAACAGGAACAGTTTTCCAGTGTCATCACACCGATGGAATATCAAACTTACCTGAACCGTTTCTAAGGGCTGATCATGACTGATGAAAAAGGCGATTTCGCATTTCGTTCTGACACCAACATGGGCAACTGGCATGACATGACGTATGGTGGGGTGCTGTCATTTCTGCGTCGTCGTTACTCTCGTGATTTGGAAGGCGTTGATGTTGCCGTCAGCGGCCTGCCATATGACGGCGCGGTCACAGGTCGATCTGGTTGCAGACTTGGTCCGCGGGCTATCCGCGCCGCATCTGCAGGGTTAGCTGAATTGGATGCATTTCCGTTTGGGTTCGACCTATATTCGAAACTGAATATTGTGGATTATGGCGACTGCCATATTGATCCGCATCACGCTGAAACGGTTGCACAAACGATTAGAGACCATGCACGCAGAATATTGAAGACAAATACCAAAATGTTGACCTTTGGCGGCGACCATTTTGTCACATATCCCTTACTCAAAGCGCATGCGGAAAAACACGGACCAATAGCTTTGATTCAATTTGATGCACATTGCGACACATGGGAAGATGACGGTGTTGGCATCGATCACGGAACTATGTTTGGACGCGCCGTATCCGAAGGGATCATTGACGTTGCACGATCAACGCAAGTCGGCCTGCGCACGCAACACGACCAAGATGTTGGGTTTCAAATGCTGACGGCTCCTTGGGTGCATCGTAATGGAATTGATAAGGCCTTGGCCAAGACCATAGACCGCGCAGGAGACGCACCTGTCTATATAAGTTGGGACATTGACGGTTTTGATCCTGCATACGCGCCCGGCACTGGTACGCCTGTGTCAGGTGGATTGGCGGCTTGGCAAGGCTTGGAATTCTTGCGGGGTTTAGGAGGTCTAAACTTAATCGGCATGGATGTGGTCGAGGTTTCGCCAGCATACGATCACGCCGAAATCACCGCACTATTGGGTGCTACCGTTGCACACGATTTCCTATGTTTGCTTGCCGCAAAGAAGGATGTGTGATGCGCTGTTTGTTGCAACGCGTGTCAAAGGCATCGGTTTCCGTTGATGATGCGGTGATCGGAGAGATTGAGGAAGGACTGTTATTGTTGGTCTGCGCCATGCAGGGCGACACAGCTGAACAAAGTGCGAAGCTGGCCGCCAAAATATCAAAGCTGCGGATATTTCGTGATGACGAAGGGCGCATGAACAAGTCAGTTAAGGACATTGGTGGATCATGTTTGATCGTATCTCAGTTCACTTTGGCCGCCGATACATCGCGCGGTAATCGCCCAGGGTTTTCAGCCGCGGCGGCCCCCGAAGACGGAAAAGCTTTGTATGAACAATTTTGCCAAGATGTTCGTGAACTGGGACTACCCGTAGAGACAGGAGAGTTTGGCGCAGATATGAAGGTTGATTTGCGCAATGATGGACCAGTAACTATCTGGATTGATATCTGATTAAAAATCTATTTATTTATCTACAAATTCAATTACCTAATTCATTGATCCTGTCTGAACAATTTTGAATTTTTCCCAATATCGCAATTCTTGACTTAACGCGTCGCAAACGGACTTTCCTTTTCTGTCAAACCCGATCAAGCTGGTGAAAACGAACAGAAAGCACCCGATATGAAAGCAGCCATCTGCCGAGAGTTTAATGCCCCTCTATCCATCGAAGAGGTTACGCTTGCCGCCCCTAAATCGGGCCAAGTTCAAATAAGAATTGCTGCCTGTGCGATATGCCATTCTGATCTTGCCTTTATGGACAACGCTTGGGGCGGAAACCTGCCAGCGGTCTATGGCCACGAAGCGGCAGGTCATGTCATGGCTCTTGGCGATGGGGTCGAAGGGTTTGAGATAGGTGCGCCCGTTTTGGTCACTCTGATCCGATCTTGTGGCACTTGCCCATCCTGTGCGACGGGCCACCCAACATCGTGCGAAACTGGGTTTGACAGGCTTGTTAACAGCCCTCTCACAGATGCTACTGGTGAAAAACTGGAACAAGGCATGGCCACCGCCGGTTTCGCCGAGGAGGTCGTCGTGGATGCAAGTCAAATTGTAACCTTACCAGACGATTTACCGATGGATGTGGCGAGCCTTTTGGCTTGCGGTGTCATTACGGGTTTCGGGGCCGTCACAAACTCTGCCAAGATGGAGCCGGGCAAAAATGTTGTGGTGATTGGGGCAGGCGGGGTCGGGTTAAACACGGTACAAGCGGCTGCGATTTGTGGCGCGGCGAAAGTGATCGCAGTAGATATTTCGACCGAGAAGCTTGACGCAGCGACAGAATTTGGCGCAACTCATGGGGTGCTGTCTGGCGCTGATTTGGGCGAAAATATTCGCACGCTGACGGGTGGCCGTGGTGCGGATTATGTATTTGTTACCGTGGGTGCCATTGGTGCTTTTAACGGGGCACCTGACTTGCTGGCGCCACGCGGTCAAATGGTCATGGTTGGAATGCCTGCGGTTGGTGCAAAGATGGAGTTTGAGCCAGTGAATATCGCGGCTGCCAGTCAAGTCATGCGTGGATCAAAAATGGGCGAGGCAGTGCTGCAACGAGATATCCCATATTTGATAGAGCTTTACAGCCAAGGCCGTTTGAAGTTGGATGAACTAATCAGCAATCGGTATCCGTTGGATCAGATCAATGAGGCGATTGAGGATACACGCAAAGGCCTGTCGCGGCGCAATGTGATCGTCTTTGATTAAGGGGCAGATATGAAACTGCAAGAGCTAGAGATTTTCAGCATTGGTACGCCCGATGGCGTTTGGGGCGGTCGCTATTTCACTATTGTTAAGCTGACAACCGACAATGGAATCGTTGGCTATGGTGAAGTTTATGCGGCCTCGGTCGGACCCAAGGCGATGGACGCTGTGATCCGCGATGTGTTCGAGCGACATATGCTGGGACAGAACCCCGAAGATATCGAATTTATGTTCCGCCGTGCCTATTCCAGCGGATTCACGCAGCGTCCAGATTTAACTGTCATGGGCGCGTTTTCTGGTCTGGAAATTGCGTGTTGGGACATTATGGGTAAGGCGCATGATCGGCCAGTTTACGCGCTGATCGGTGGTAAAATGAATGATCGTATCCGATCATACACCTATCTTTATCCATTGCCTCATCACGATCTGACAGAGTTCTGGATCAGTCCTGATCTGCAGGCCGAAACGGCAACTGAAATGGTCAAGCTGGGGTTTACTGCGGTGAAATTCGATCCAGCGGGACCTTATACCATGCGCGGGGGGCACATGCCTGCGCTGATGGATATTGATCTGTCAGTTGAGATGTGTCGGGCTATTCGCGGCGCAGTTGGTGCCAAAGCGGATCTTTTGTTTGGCACACATGGACAGTTTACAACGGGCGGAGCTATTCGACTTGGCAAAGCAATCGAGCAGTTTGATCCACTTTGGTATGAAGAGCCCGTGCCGCCTGACAATCTGTCAGAGTTTGCGAATGTTGCTTCTGCCGTCAGTATTCCAATAGCAACGGGCGAGCGGATGACAACCAAAACGGAATTCGCGACCGCTTTGCGCGCAGGGGGGATTAGTATTTTACAACCAGCACTCGGGCGTTCTGGTGGTATACTCGAGACCAAGAAGATCGCTGCGATAGCCGAGGTTTACAATGCGCAGGTGGCGCCGCACTTGTACGCAGGGCCTGTGGAATGGGCGGCGAACATTCAGTTGGCGGCAAACATACCGAACTTGCTGATGGTGGAAACCATCGGCACAGGTGATGGGTTTGCAGGCGATCTGATCAAGCAGTCTATCCACTGGGAAGATGGGTATATCCATGCGCCGACAGCGGCCGGTCTAGGGATAGAGTTCGACGAAGACTTTGCGCGTGCGCATCCTTACACGGGTACGGGATTGCATTTGGAAATGCAGGATGCCGCATGTAGTTATAAATCGGCCAACGCATTTGGCGGCGGAGCAGCAGACTAAGCCCTAGCGGTTTGTCGCTTTTCGTGACTTGCATTCCGCGATCTGCATCAGTAGTTCGCTGGGACTGCGCGTTTGGTTAGGTTTTTACATGTCCAAAAAATTGTCGATATACATCGTTCTGATTACCGTCGTTATTGATGCGATGGGCATTGGGATCATCATGCCCGTGATGCCTGACTTGTTGCGCGAACTACGCAACACTGATCTGTCAGAGGCTGCATTGTGGGGTGGCGTCCTAAGTTCGTCGTTTGCGGTGATGCAATTTATGTGTGGCGCGGCCGTTGGCAATCTGTCCGATCGATATGGACGCAGACCAGTTTTGCTGGTGTCGTTGTTCGTCGTTGGTGTTGATTACGTAATCATGGGCCTTACCAATTCCATCTGGATATTGCTTCTTGGGCGGATCATTGGTGGCATTGCATCGGCGACGCAAAGCACGGCGAGCGCGTATATGGCCGACATCTCGAAACCAGAGGAGAAGGCGCAGAACTTTGGGCTTGTTGGTGCGGCCTTCGGAGTTGGCTTTATCATGGGACCGTTGTTGGGTGGGCTTTTGTCAGAGTTTGGAAGTCGAGCACCATTTTTTGTTGCGGCAGCCCTCTCATTTCTCAGCTTTTCCGTTGGTTATTTTGCACTATCAGAAACTGTAGATGACAAAATCCGTAGGCCGCTAGAGTTACGCCGTATGAATCCATTCAAAGCTTTGCGCCACATCGGAATGTTTGATGGGCTTGGTGTGTTGTTGATCATGTTGTTATTTCACCAATTGGCATTTTTCGTCTACCCGTCAACATGGTCGTTCTTTTTACAAGAGAAATTCGTGTGGACAGCTCGCCAAGTCGGTTGGTCCTTTGCCACCTTTGGGTTTTTCATCGCACTGGTGCAAGGCGGTCTCATCCGTTTCATTGTTCCGCGCTTGGGCGACCGAAAGTCTGTTTTGGTAGGGCTGGTCGTCACCGCCTTGTCGACCGTTGCCTATGGTTTGGTTCCGCAGGGTTGGATGATCTACTTGATAATACCGCTAGGCAGTCTTGGGTTTATTCTGACTCCAGCATTAACCAGCCTGATGTCGCGTGCCGTACCGGATAATATGCAGGGTGAATTGCAAGGCGTTCTAACCTCTGTTGGGGCGATAGCGGCGATCATCAGCCCGCTGGTGATGACTGCGAGTTTTAGTTATTTTACACAGCCTGATGCGCCTGTGTACCTGCCGTCTGCACCTTTCTTTTTGGCGGGCGTTTTAGAGGTGATTGCATTGCTGTTACTGCTTAAAAGCTTTCGCCAACTTCCCAAAAAAAAGCCCGCCAATTGAAATCAATGGCGGGCTTAAAGTGTTGTTCAACACAGCTTATTGCGGGATATCGCCTTCGATACCTTCGACGTAAAAGTTCATTGTTGCCAATGTTCCATCATCTGCTGTTTCTCCGTCTTTCAACCAAACTGATCCATCTTGTTTGTTGATTGGGCCTGTGAAGCTGTGCATGGTTCCTGCGACGATTGCGTCTTTGATCGCAGTCGCCGATGCCTGAACGTCGGCTGGAACTTTGTCTGAAAACTCGCCAATACCAACCATACCTTGCTTGATGCCATCCCAAGTCGCGGTGGATGTCCATGTGCCATCCAAAACAGCCTGCGTGCGTGCGATATAGTATGGTGCCCAGTCGTCGATGATTGATGATAGGCGGGCGTTGGGGCCGAACTGTTTCATGTCGGATGCTTGCCCAAAAGCATAGATGCCTTTTTCTTCGGCGATGGTCATGGCTGCAGGGCTGTCTGTATGCTGCATGATAATGTCGGCACCTTGTTCGATCAGCGCGGTTGCGGCGTCGGCTTCTTTACCCGGATCAAACCAAGTGTAGACCCAAACGATTTTCATCTTCACATCGGGATTTACTTTTTTGGCTGCAAGGTAGGATGCGTTGATACCACGGATAACTTCGGGGATCGGGAATGAAGCGATATAACCGATGGTATTCGATTCAGTCATATGACCCGCGATGTGGCCGATGATTGTGCGGCCTTCATAGAAGCGTGCTGAATAGTTGGATACATTGTCCGCTTGTTTGAACCCTGTTGCATGCTCGAATTTTACATTCGGGAATTTCTTGGCAACGTTGATCGTTGGATCCATGTATCCGAACGATGTTGTGAAGATCAATTTGTGACCTGACAGGGCCATTTGGGTCATCACACGTTCTGCGTCGGCACCTTCTGGCACAGATTCTACGAATGATGTTTCGACCTTGTCACCCAAAGCTTCGACAACGGCTTTGCGTCCTTGATCGTGCTCGTATGACCAGCCAAAATCGCCAACTGGGCCGACATAGACGAATCCAACTTTTGTTTTATCTTCAGCCATGGCGCCACCGGCCAGACCTGTTGCTAGCGCAGCGCCAGCAAGTAATGTTTTAAGCAACTTCATTTACTTCTCCTGTTGTATGGGTGGATCAGGCATCCGCCCTTTGAAACTTTTACCTAGCTAGAGGCGTGGAATGCACGCCCAAGGCTTGCAGGTGCGTTTAGTGATGCGCGCTTTCGGTCAGCGGACATAATAACCAGCACCAATATCGTGACAAGATAAGGTGCCATGGACAGATATGCCACAGGAATATCTGCGCCCATAGCCTGTAGATTCAATTGCAGGATCGAAACCCCACCAAATAAATAGGCACCCAACAAGATGCGCAATGGTTTCCAGCTGGCAAACACCACGATGGCCAAGGCGATCCAGCCTGATCCAGCAGTCATGCCTTCTGTCCATTGCGGGACGCGTACCAACGAAAGATAGGCGCCACCTAAGCCTGCGCAAGCGCCTCCAAAAAGGATCGCAAGAGTACGAACACGGGTGACGCGGTAACCTAACGCGTGTGCGGCGTCATGATTTTCTCCAACAGCACGCAAGATCAATCCGCCGCGTGTGTATTTCAAGAAATACCAAACGGCCAGGATCAGGAATATGGCAAGATAGATCATCGCATCGTGCCCAAATATCAGACGTCCAACAATCGGCAGATCAGACAAGCCGTCCACGGATAGTTTGGCCGAAGATGGAGGTTTTATCCCAGTATAGCTGTGACCCATCAACGCGGACAGACCTAGCCCAAACAACGTTAAAGCAAGACCAGAGGCAACTTGGTTGGCTTTCAGATACTGCGTTAGGATCACAAATAGAAACGAGATACCCGCACCGCCAACGGCAGCCGCGATAAAGCCAATGGTTGGACTATCTGTGCTGACCGCCGCGATGAACCCGCACACAGCGCCAAAGATCATCATGCCTTCGACGCCCAAGTTTAGAACACCAGATTTTTCCACAACCAACTCGCCGATTGCGGCGAACATGATGGGCGTGGCAGCTGCCATGACGGTGGCCAGAAATGTTAGTGTTGAGAAGCTTGAAAAATCCATCAGATTGTTTTCCGTTTCTCAAAGCGTGGTTTGAAGTGAACCAATACATCTGTGGCCAGCAAGAAGAACAGCAGCATGCCTTGGAAAACTTGAATAGATGCGGCGGGCAGAGACAGTTGAAATTGCGCCAACTCTCCACCGATATAGGTCAGCGCCATCAGAAGTCCCGCCAGCAGGATACCGATTGGGTGCAAGCGACCCAAGAAAGCCACGATGATGGCGGTGAATCCGTAACCGACAGGAAAGGTTGTTGTTAGTTTTCCCGCGGGGCCTGCAACCTCGAACAAACCAGCCATGCCAGCAAATGCTCCAGAAATACCAAGGCAGATTACGATCATCCAGTTGGGCGATACACCAGAGAATTTTGCGGCCTTGGGGGACTGCCCCATCAGTTGAACACGATATCCAAAGATGTGGCGGGTTAAGATAATGTAGCAAAGGATTACAAGCCCAAGGGTCATAACAACGCCCCAGTGTAACCCAGTGTTTGCAATCAGCTCTGCGTTATGTGCACTTGGGTATTCTTGAAAATTCCGGCTTTCAGGAAAGTTATAGCCAATGGGTGATTTCAATGGGCCAGTCACCATCGCGGCCAAGAAATTAAATGCGACATAGACCAGCATCAATGACACTAGGATTTCATTGGCATTAAACTTGGTTTTCAAAATCGCAGGAATCATCGCGTATGCCATGCCAGACAGGCCGCCTGCGATGATCATCAGTGGAAACAATAAAACACTTTCCAATGGATGAACAGCAAGTGCTACTGCCGCACCACCGATGGCACCCATAATAAACTGACCTTCAGCACCAATGTTCCAGATATTTGCGCGAAACCCAACCGAAAGACCAAGTGCGATCATAACAAGGGGGGCGGCCTTCACCAGCAGTTGAGGGCGCGCATAGCTTGCGAATTGCTCATTGAACAGCGGGTCGAGAAAAATAATGCGAATGGCCTCGAATGGGTTTTTTCCAAGGATAGTGAACAGTATTCCGCCCGCAATCATTGTGGCTATTACGGCCAAAATTGGCGTCAAGAAGACCATTGTCTTGGACGGGTTCGCGCGCGGCTCTAGGCGGATCATGCTGCCACCTCGCCACTCATCAACAATCCAATTTCTTCAGGAGTTAAGTCGGCGGCGTTTTGTGGTGCGGACAGTCGCCCACCCGCTAAAACTGCCAACGTGTCCGAGATTTCCATCAATTCATCAAGATCCTGACTGATTACGATCACGGCTGCCCCGCTGCTGGCCAGTTCAAGCAACGCTTGACGAATGGTGGCTGCCGCCAATGCATCCACGCCCCAAGTGGGTTGGTTGACCACGAACAAGTCAGGCTTTTGCAGTAATTCGCGCCCCACGACGAACTTCTGCAAGTTGCCACCTGATAAAGATTTCGCATGAACGGTTTCGTTAGGCGTTCGCACATCAAAGGCCTCAATCACGGCCTGCGCAAAATGCGTTGTAGGTGGACGTTTGATAAATCCACGTCGACCAAGCCGTTGACGATCAAATGCGGTCATAAGGATGTTGTCGGCCAAAGACATTGTGGGTGCAGCTGAATGCCCCAACCGTTCTTCGGGCGCGGACAGTAATCCCATTTCGCGCCGCCGCGAGGGGCTTTCGCGCCCTATGAACGCACCGTTCAGGCATATCTGTTGTGGGTCAACCCGGACCTCGCCAGATAAAGCGGACATCAATTCGTCTTGCCCATTGCCAGCAACGCCACCAATTCCCAAAACTTCGCCAGCGCGAACTTTGAACGTGATCTCTTTTAGGCTGACACCGAACGGATCATCTGACTTCAAATTCAAACCATCCAGTTCTAAAACTGGCTCACCAAGCGTAACTTCTGTCTTTTTGGGTGTCGCCAGTTTGGCACCGACCATCATTTCCGCCAGACTTTTGTTGGTTTCAACTCTAGGATCACAAGATCCGACAACTTTGCCTAAACGCAAAACAGTTGCCCGTTCACACAGCGCTCGAATTTCGTGTAATTTGTGCGAGATATATAGAATTGATGCGCCTTCTGACTGGATCTGGCGCAAAGTTTTGAACAACCGCTCTACCTCTTGTGGAGTCAGAACAGATGTTGGTTCGTCCATGATCAGCAATTTGGGGTTTTGTAAAAGGCACCGTACGATCTCTACCCGTTGGCGTTCGCCCGCAGACAAGTTGCCTACCAAACGGGATGGTTCCAACTGCAACCCATATTTACCAGACACTTCGATAATGCGCTTGCTCAGGTCGGCGGTCTTTGGCGGGTTATCCATACCAAGTGCGATGTTCTCGGCCACGCTCATCGCTTCGAACAAAGAGAAATGTTGGAACACCATGGCGACGCCTGCAGCGCGGGCTTCGTTTGGATTGGATGGGGCGAATGGTTGCCCCCTGAAGGTCATCGTACCACTATCAGGTTGCACCAATCCATAAATTGCTTTGACCAATGTTGACTTGCCAGCACCATTCTCGCCCAGAAGTGCGTGAATTTCGCCTTCGCCGATGTCAAAGCTGACATCATCATTGGCGACGACGCCAGGATAGGCCTTGGTCAAACCGTGCAAAGTCAGAAGGTTGGTCAAGCTGTAGTCTTCCCCAAGGGGCGATCTGCCCCTAGATGAGCATAGCCAAAGTCCACGTGCTATGCCAAGTAATTTTCGTCGAAGCCGCGAAACTTCTGCGTGGTAATTTGGATCGTTGGGGGATACATTTGGCGAATGGTAAAGTCTCCCTCATTCATTCATCTGCGTTTGCATACATCCTATTCCCTGCTTGAAGGGGCTATCCAGCTGAAGAAGCTGCCAAAGATGTGCGCAGACATGGGTATGCCTGCTGTGGCAATAACGGACACAAACAATATGTTCGCAGCATTAGAGTTTTCGGATACTGCGGCGGCGACGGGCATTCAGCCGATCATTGGATGTCAGGTCGATTTGTCATATGCGACTGCCGCACGGCCAGACGAGCGACCACCAAAAGCAAAGCCACTGGTTTTGCTTGCTCAAAACGAGCGTGGCTATCAAAATTTGATGAAGCTGAACTCATGCCTGTTTTTGAAATCTGGTGATGCGTTGCCGCACGTGACACCAGATCAACTGGCAGAATTTAACGATGGTCTCATCTGCTTAACGGGCGGTGCATTGGGGCCTGTCGGACAATTCTTGCAGGATGGTCAGCGTGAAAAGGCGCAGGCGTTGATGGCGCGACTAGCCGCGATCTATCCCGATCGTTTGTACGTAGAGTTGCAGCGACATCCCCACGAAGCGGGGCAATCTACGCCAGCCGAATCCTTGACTGAACGTGGGTTCGTTGAAATGGCCTACACGATGGATTTACCATTGGTCGCGACTAACGATGTGTATTTTCCAAAGACTGAAATGTATCCCGCCCATGATGCCTTGATCTGTATCGCCGAAGGGTCGTATGTGGATCAACAAGAGGATCGTCGCAGACTGACGCCTGAACACTACTTTAAATCGCCAGAGCAGATGAAAAAGCTGTTTTCTGATCTGCCAGAGGCGATTGAAAACACCGTAGAAATCGCCAAACGGTGTGCGTTCAAAGCTTACAAACGCGATCCAATTTTGCCGAAGTTCGCCGAGGACGAGGTGCAAGAATTACGTCGTCAAGCCAATGAGGGTTTGCAGCAGCGTCTTGCGGTAATTCCGCATGCGGCAACTGTTGAAGAGTATCAAGAACGATTGGATTTTGAATTGGGGATCATCGAAGGGATGGGCTTCCCTGGTTATTTCCTGATTGTCGCAGACTTCATCCACTGGTCGAAAGAAAACAACATTCCAGTCGGGCCAGGTCGTGGGTCTGGCGCGGGGTCACTGGTTGCGTACGCGCTGACAATTACTGATCTTGACCCGCTGCGCTATTCCTTGCTGTTCGAGCGGTTCTTGAACCCCGAACGTGTATCCATGCCCGATTTCGATATCGATTTTTGCATGGATAGACGCGAAGAAGTGATTGCATATGTGCAGGAAAAATACGGTCGTGACCGTGTTGCGCAAATCATCACGTTTGGTGCGCTTTTGTCCAAGGCTGCGGTGCGCGACATCGGTCGGGTTTTGCAAATGCCCTATCCAGTTGTGGATCGCCTTTCGAAGCTGATCCCCGTCGAAGGTGTAAAGCCTGTTTCTATTGAAAAAGCTTTGGCAGATGAGCCGCGTCTGCGCGAAGAGGCAAAATCCGAAGAAGTCATCGACCGAATGCTTACATATGCAGGGCAGGTCGAAGGGCTGTTACGCAATGCATCGACCCACGCGGCGGGTGTTGTCATTGGCGATCGGCCACTAGATGAATTGGTGCCGCTATATCAAGATCCACGTTCTGAAATGCCTGCGACCCAGTTCAATATGAAATGGGTGGAAAAGGCAGGTCTGGTCAAATTTGACTTTCTGGGTCTTAAAACTTTGACTGTCATCCAAGGCGCGCTCGAGTTGCTAAAGGCACGCGGGATCGACATTGATATCGGCGCCATTGATCTTGAAGACAAAGCGACTTACGACTTGTATGCGTCTGCGAAAACCGTTGCAGTGTTCCAAGTGGAAAGCTCTGGCATGATGGATGCGCTACGGCGCATGAAGCCCACCTGCATCGAGGATATCGTGGCGCTTGTGGCACTGTACCGTCCCGGGCCTATGGAAAACATTCCGACCTTCTGCGATGTCAAAAATGGCAGGGCTGAACGCGATTTGATGCACCCGTCTATCGATCATCTTCTGGACGAGACCCAGGGGATTATCGTCTACCAAGAACAAGTGATGCAGATTGCTCAAGAAATGGCTGGATACAGCCTTGGCGGTGCTGACTTGTTGCGTCGTGCCATGGGTAAGAAAATCCAAGAAGAAATGGATAAAGAGAAACCTAAGTTTCTTAAAGGTGCTGCAGAAAATGATGTGCCAGACAAAAAGGCGAAAGAGGTTTGGGATCTTCTGGATAAATTCTCCAATTATGGTTTCAATAAATCGCACGCCGCAGCGTATGCTGTTGTGTCCTATCAAACGGGTTGGCTAAAGGCGAACTATCCTGTCGAATTCATGGCATCTGTCATGAACTGCGATTTGCATCTTACTGATAAGTTAAACGTTTTTCATCAAGAGGTGAAACGACTAGACATCGAAGTGATCCCCCCCTGCGTTAACCGATCCGAGGCAACTTTCAGCGTCAGCGGCAAGGCAATTGCCTATGCGCTGGGTGGCCTGAAAAACGTGGGTGTTGAGGCGATGAAACTTATAACTGATGCACGCGCAGAAGGTGGCGCGTTTGTTGATCTGTTCGATTTTGCTCGCCGCGTTGACCTGAAACGTGTGGGCAAGCGACCAGTGGAAATGTTGGCACGGGCTGGCGGATTTGATCAACTGGATGCAAATCGACGCAAGGTTTTGGCATCCGTGGATCAACTGGTTGCGTATTCTGCGGCCACGTTCGCCGATCGTAATTCTGCCCAATCCGGATTGTTCGGGGATGCCGGTGAAGACTTGCCTGCGCCGCGTTTGCCAATGCCAGAGGATTGGCTACCAACCGAGCGACTGACTGAAGAACATAAAGCCATTGGTTTCTATCTGTCTGGTCATCCATTGGATGATTATGCAGGCGCGCTAAAACGCAAGAAAGTTCTGACGTTGGCAGAGCTGACACAGAAAGCACAAGGCGGAACAGTTGTGGCGAAACTCGCCGGCTCTGTTGCGTCAAAGCAGGAACGTAAATCCGCGCGGGGCAATCGGTTTGCCTTTGTGCAACTGTCCGACCCGACGGGATTATACGAGGTCACGGTGTTCTCAGACACGTTGGAAAAGTTTCGCGATTACCTTGAGGTCGGGCAAAATGTAGTTCTGACGGTTGAGGCGACGACCGAAGCAGAGCAGCTGAAGCTTTTATGCAGAGGTGCACAGCCTGTCGATGTGACCGTGGCGGACGCGGCATCGGTTGGATTGAAAATCTATGTTGACGAGGAAGCTGCATTACAATCAATTGCGACGCGTTTGGAAGAGGTGTCCAAAACATCTGGAGCGCGCGGGCGTGGCCCAATTCATCTTGTCTTGTCAGATCCTGATCTGCCAGGCGAAGTTGAAATCGCGCTGAAGGGCGAGTTTCCTTTGAACCCGCAGGTGAAAGGTGCGTTGAAACATATCACTGGCGTTCAACTGGTCGAGGAGTTTTAACGCAAACGGACTGCAACAACTCTCACGACTGCGAGAACTGGCCGCTTTCCTTTTGTGCTGAATGGCGCACTGTGCAAGTTAGGTTGCAGCAATAGGAGAATGTTGGATGCCAACGAACAAAATCACTTTCGCAGGCCATTCGGGCGACATGCTGGCTGCGCGGCTGGATCTGCCAACCGGCGCAATTTTAGCAACGGCGATTTTTGCGCATTGCTTCACGTGTAGCAAAGACATTCCCGCCGCTAAACGTATTTCACAACGATTGGCGTCGAACGGAATTGCAGTTCTAAGATTTGACTTTACCGGCCTTGGGCATTCCGAAGGCGAGTTCGCCAATACTGACTTTACATCCAACGTGGCAGATCTAGAGCGTGCCGCGCATTACTTGGCAATCGAGCATCAAGCACCATCTTTATTGATCGGTCATTCGCTGGGGGGTGCCGCCGTTCTGCGCGCCGCAAAATTGATCGACAGCGTAAAAGCAGTCGCAGTGATTGGCGCACCATCTGATCCTGAACATGTCTTGCATAACTTTGGCAGTTCGTTGGCAGAGATTTCTGATAAAGGCGAGGCCGAAGTTAACTTGGGTGGTCGCCCGTTCACTATCCGCAAAGAATTTGTGGATGATGTATCCGCCACCAATCTGACTGAATCCATATCCACGCTGAAGCGTGCGTTGTTGGTGTTGCATTCGCCGATCGATACAATCGTAGGCATTGAAAACGCTGCCGCGATTTTTGGCGCTGCGAAGCACCCCAAAAGTTTCGTCACACTGGACCAAGCCGATCATTTGATCAGCAGGGCAGAAGATGCGGATTATGCGGCTGGTGTCATCACCGCGTGGGCAATGCGTTATCTCGATTTACCAAAGCCAGCTGTGATGGTTGGCGCACCGGAAGGCGTCGTTCGATCCACAGAAGCTGACGGGGCGGGCTTTTTACAAGATATCCAAGCAGGCCCGGCGCACCATACGTTGGCAGATGAACCACTATCCTATGGCGGTACAAACCTTGGTATGACACCGTTCAACTTTTTATCAGCTGGACTGGCGGCGTGTACATCAATGACCGTGCGCATGTATGCGCGCCGAAAGGGATGGCCGCTGGATCACATTAGCGTTGATGTTCACCATGACAAAATTCATGCTGAAGAATGTGTCGATTGTGAAACCAAGTCTGGCAAAGTTGATCAGTTCACGCGCGTGGTAAATTTAAAAGGCGATCTGGATGACGCGCAGCGCGCGCGTTTGCTGGAAATAGCTGACAAATGCCCGGTGCACAAAACACTAGAGTCCGAGATTTCGATAAAAACAAAACTCGGTTAGTCTGCACGCACAGCAAGGGCTGCGAAACATCCTTGTTTCGCGTTATGAATGTGAACATACTCGACATCCGCATTGGTAAAATAGCTTTGCAGCTGCGATGCTAGATTAACACCCTCTACCACGTCTGCAGTGTGCATAAGATGATCGCGGCCGAAAGCGCGCACAGACAAAAGGCGGCGGGTGAACACGTCTGGCACTGCGTCGACGTTGGGCCTGGCGGTCTCGGCGCCCTTGCGCACGTAAATTGCATGGGTCGCATCATAGGGCGAGCTTTGTTTTTGGTGGGCGTAATTGACCAAAACCAACTCTTCGCCAACTTTTGCATCCGTTAGGCTGACACGACAAGGGAAACAGTTAGGTTCATCTGCAAAAACCCTGCGTGCGCGTGATTTTTTCAACTCTGTATCGCTTAGGTCAAAAAGATGGGCGAAGTCTGCGGCGTCGAGAGCGTGGATTTGGAATGACATTGTAAGATCCTGTTTTAGGTGTCACCCGAACCTAGTCAAATTCGACTTCTAAGCGACCCGAAACTTGCGCATTTAATAATGTGGCGGTGGTTGATTGCCGATGGCGACAGAACCTTCGTTTTGCTCTGCATCGGCAGCGCGTTGCAACAGCACATTAATGCGGCGTTCAGCCAATTCCAATCGCTTTGATTGATCAGCAACAACGTCAGACAGCTCCTCTGCCAGACGCATGGTCTCTGCCAGCTTAATCTCTAACTCTGTGATGCGTGTATCTGTGTTCATACTTTAGGGGATACGCAATCGTGGCAATGGGCGCAAGCTTGCTTGAATGCCCAAAGGCAATCCGTTAGATGTTTGGCCAACAAAGGATCGTTTCATCATGGCCAAAGACAAAAAGAAAAAGCCGATGCGCCCAAAGGCGTTACCCCCAAAAGGGTTTCGCGATTATTTTGGTGCAGAAGTTTCACAGCGTAATGAAATGTTAGAAGCGATCACAGGCGTTTATCATCGCTATGGTTTCGACGCGTTGGAAAGTTCGGGCGTAGAAACGGTCGAAGCTCTGGGGAAGTTCTTGCCAGATGTTGATCGCCCGAACGCGGGTGTGTTTGCGTGGCAAGACGAGGACGATGCATGGATGGCATTGCGTTACGATCTAACCGCGCCATTGGCTCGCGTCTATGCGCAGCACCGAAATGAATTGCCAACACCGTATCGTCGGTATTCCACAGGCCCAGTTTGGCGCAATGAGAAACCGGGACCAGGTCGGTATCGTCAGTTTTATCAATGCGACGCGGATACTGTAGGGTCATCTAGTATGGCAGCAGATGCAGAAATTTGCTCGCTGTTGTCCGACACACTTGAGGCTGTTGGCATTCCACGCGGTGACTACATTATTCGTGTGAACAATCGCAAAGTTTTGGATGGTGTCCTCGAAACCATAGGATTGACCGAAGATAATCAAGACATAAAAGAAGGCGTGCTACGAACCATTGATAAAGCGGACAAGCTTGACCGCCAGCAATTGCTTGCTCTGCTGACAAGTGGACGGAAAGATTCTTCCGGGGCTTTTATTGATGGTGTGGGATTGCAACTTCAACAAGCGGAAGGCGTGTTAGATTTCATTGCATCTACCGGTGGTGATAATCAAGAAACACTTGAACTTTTAAGTCAGGTCATTGGTGATTCAGCTATAGGTCAAAAAGGTCTGGAAGAGCTTGAAGAAATAGCATTGTTGCTGAAAGCTCAGGGATATCAGGAAGATAGAATTAAATTAGATGCATCCGTTGTGCGCGGACTAGGATACTACACTGGCCCAGTTTACGAGGCCGAACTAACTTTCGAAATTCTTGATGAAAAAGGGCGCAAGCGCCAGTTTGGGTCCGTTGCGGGCGGTGGGCGTTATGATGATCTAGTTGAACGGTTTACAGGGCAAAAAGTTCCTGCAACTGGCGTTTCCATTGGTGTGGATCGTTTACTGGCGGCTTTGCGCGAAAAAGGTCGAATGGACCATACGGCCAAAGGTCCCGTTGTGGTGACGGTGATGGATCGCGACCGTATGGCCGACTATCAGGCGATGGTGGCGGAGCTGCGCAATGCAGGCATCCGCGCTGAAGTGTATTTGGGCAACCCTAAAAACTTTGGCAATCAACTGAAATATGCTGACAAACGCGAAAGCCCAGTGGCAGTTATCCAAGGTGGTGACGAACTTGCCGCTGGTGTTGTCCAGATCAAAGACCTTGCGCTAGGTGCACGCCTATCGGCAGAGATTGAAACGTCGGAAGAATGGAAAGCGCAACCCGCACAGATGGAAATCAAGCGCGCAGATTTGGTTGCCGAAGTACGTGCCATGATCAAACGCGCAGGCGGCGAAACTGATGCCTGACGCCCGCTTGTCTGCACTTACATATTTACGCGAAGCCATCCTTGATGGATTTGAGAATAGTGGCGCGCAACGATGTGATGTACCCAGTCTTCTGCCTGCGGATGTTCTGCTGGATTTATACGGCGAGGATATTCGGGCGCGGGCGTACACCACACTAGATCCCGTACGCGGCGAATTAATTCTGCGACCAGACTTTACCGTGCCAATTGTGCAAGAGCATATGCGCACGGGCGCTGATCCTGCACGTTATTGTTATGCTGGTTCTGTCTGGCGCAAACAGGGTGACGGATCTGATATCGACAGTGAATACCTGCAGGTAGGATACGAATTGTTTGACGGGTCAGACAAAGCCGCGGCAGATGCGGAACTATTTGTTCTGATCGACCGAGCACTGGAAGATTTTGATGTGACGCCGTCGATGGGCGATGTGTCGATCTTGCGCGCTGCGGTGCAAGGATTGCAAACTACGGATCGTCGCAAGGCGGCGTTGATGCGTCACCTCTGGCGGCAAGATCGGTTTGAAAATTTGCTGATG
>CALDZS010000272.1 GCA_937944065.1 uncultured Amylibacter sp.
GCAGTCCGTCGCGCTCTAGGTCATATTTTTGCATTAGTGTTTCCAGAAATAAACGGTTGCGGGTTCAGGTTCCCAGACTTTGGCATCTTCGATACCGGGCAGGTTTACAAGTGCGCGGTATTCAGATCCGAAGGCGACATATTGGTCGGTTTCGGCCATTACAGCGGGCTTGCACGCGATCGGATCACGGACAACGCCGAACCCGTCTTTGGTGCCGACGAGGAAGGTAAAGAACCCGTCCAGATCTTCTAGGCTGCTTTCCAGCGCTTCACCCAATGTACTGCCTTGCTGCATCTTATAGGTCAAATAGGCTGCACCCACTTCGGTATCATTCTCGGTTTCGATATGAACCCCTTCACGGCGCAATTTACGGCGCAGGGAATTGTGATTGGATAGTGATCCGTTATGAACCAAGCATTGGTCGCTGCCCGTAGAAAATGGATGCGCGCCCATGGTTGTCACGGCTGATTCTGTGGCCATACGTGTGTGTCCAATGCCATGTGTTCCGGACATGGACGCGACATCGAACTGCGCTGCTACATCTTTGGGTAAACCCACTTCTTTGTAAATTTCAATTGTGTCGCCCGCGCTCATGGTGCGTAGGGTCGGGCGGACGTCTTTCAACGCGGCACGGACGGCCGTCATCGCATCCGCGTCCATTTCCAGAACTGCATGTGTGCTTTTTTCTCTGACAGTGACTTTCGTCCCTGTCGCGGCCTTGATATCTTTTGCCAAGTCAACAAAATCCACCTCTGGCGTGTCAGATTGAACCGTTAATTTGCCCATCTTGTCCGCATCAGCGCCATAGATCGCGATGCCTGCACTGTCAGGACCGCGGTCGGTCATGGTGACCAACATATCGGTAAGCATAGAGCCCAATTGAGGCTCTAAACTTTTATCTTTCAGGAATAATCCAACAATCCCACACATGGGCTTTGCTCCTTTTGTAAATCTGAATCACAGGCTAGCCGATAATTTTTATACACTCAACCACGAAGAAACTTTTTTTCATGTGAGGCAAAAAAGAGCGCCCGTGACTTGGACGCTCTTTTCTAGGTTTTTATAACGTTTAATAGCGTTCTAGCATTTTCGCCACTTTTTCAGGATCGGACATTTTCGCCACTTCCTCAAAATGTGCTGTTTCGCGTCTGGCTTGACTAATGTGCCAACCCAACCAGAACACAACCCCGATGATAACCATCGGAACTTCTGCGCCTTGGAATGGGTACATCGCACCCACGTCGGCCATATCAACAGCCCAGCTTTCGTATCCTATAGTAGACATGTAACGTGCTCCTTATTTAGATTTTAGATGTTCAGCATTGGCCGCAGTGATTTCTGCAACCGCATCTTCGTAGGCATGGTGTTCTGCGAAATCCAAACCTTGCAACTCCACCTCTGGTGGGATGCGCAATGTACCACGGGCGGCTTGAATGCGCGCGGTAACATAGCCAGGTAAGAACCCAAGGACACCAAACATGATAATCGCGCCAACCAGTTGACCCAATGGATTAATCGCAGCGTATCCTTCAAATGGCGAGCTTGGCGCACCCCATAGAACGAAACCAGCAATCACAACACCCATAAAGCCTGCGTAGCCATGCACGGCTACTGCGCCAACTGCGTCATCGATTTTGAACTTACGTTCAACCCAATAGTGCAGTTTGTAAGCAATCACAGGAACAATGGCACCGATGATCAACGCCTGCATCGGGTGATACAGATCATTACCCGCAGATGCACCGATGATACCAGCAAGGCCACCAGAGAATGTCCAGAATGCGTCACCTTTGGATACCATATAACTTGCCATCAGACCGCCAGAGAGCGACAGAAGGAAGTTAAACGTGATCGCGCCCAATGTTGTCGGAGCAAGATAGATGTTTGTGGCTGTCCATGTTGTACCCGTGATTTGGCCACCAATAACTTCTGGTGAAATCAATGGAACGTTACAGGCGGCGTAGAAACCCCAGAACCCTGTATAGATCATGAAGATACCCAGTGTCACCATCCACGGATTATGTGGAGGAATGTCACGCGGCGTGCCATCCGGTGCAAATTTGCCCAAACGTGGCCCTAGAACCAACAAAACACCAAGGGCATAACCGCCCGCGATTGCGTGAATAACACCGGAGGCATATGCATCGTGATAGCCCAGTTTCTGAACCATCCAACCCGCATAGTGCCAGCCCCATGCCGCATCGATGATCCACCAAACAGACCCGATTAGGACTGCGTGTACCCAAAGGGCAGATGACCGGATACGTTCGATAACTGCACCTGATACGATCGACGCTGCCGTCCAAGAGAACAACAAGAACGCCGCCCAAAACACACCAGTGATTCGATCACCCGCGTTTGTCGCCATGGTTTCGGACCAAGGTAGGTTTGCCGCACCAGCTGCCAAATCTAGGCCGCCGAAAAGTGGGAAATTTGGGAATGCCCAATAGATCCACCATCCAAAGAAAAAGAACGTAACGGTCACCAGTGGTATGATCATTACGTTCTTCATTAATGTATGCATATGGTTTTTGCGACGCGATGCGCCAACTTCGTACATGCAGAATCCTACATGAATTAAGAACATAAACACCACGGTCACCCAGTAATAAAACTCGGTGAAGATGGTGGTTAATGCATTGAGATTGCCATCCATTTTTGTCTCCCCTTTAGGCACGAGGCTTGTTTGCCTCTTAGTAAATATTTTTTAACCGTAGGATAATTGTGCGTGATAACGCGACAATTTGTCAACAAAACTTATCAACTAGGCGAAATTGGCAGAGAGTTTCAGGAAATCTTTTTGCCTCTCAGGAATATTTTTTTATTATCAATCTTGCTTTTTTGCGACAGCTGAGGCTCAATGCCGTCAGAAAAAATGAAAACGATAGGGATTCACAATGGCTATTATCTGGAGACATTCGGTGCTTGCGCATCGTCACGCGGCAATTGGTGGCGCGTTGGAAGATTGGAACGGCATGGGAACCGCTTGGTTCTATGATGATACGCCCGAACGCGCGCAAGCGGATTACGAAGCGATCCGTACCAAGGCAGGCTTGATGGATGTGTCCGGATTGAAAAAGGTTCACCTTGTTGGTGCCGATGCGGCCTATGTGATTGATCGCGTGACCACTCGCAATGTTGAAAAGATCGGGGTAGGGCGGTCAACTTATGCGTCTATTCTAAATGCCGACGGGAAGTTTATCGATGACTGTATTATCTATCACCTGAACGTTAATCAGTGGATGGTGGTGCATGGAACTGGGTCAGGTATGGAGCAGTTGACATCGGTGGCCGCAGGTAAAAATTGCGCACTGATTATGGATGACGATCTGCATGACATGTCTTTGCAGGGTCCCGTTGCTGTTGATTTCTTGGACAAACATATCGCGGGCATTCGTGACTTGTCCTATTTCGGCATCATCCACACTAAACTATTCGGCAAGAACGTTATGATCTCGCGTACTGGTTATACTGGTGAGCGTGGTTACGAGATTTTTGTCGGTGCGAAAGACGCGGTGCACGTGTGGGATAATATCTTGTCAGAGGGCGAAAGTATGGGCATTCGACCTGTGCAGTTCAGCACACTCGATCTGCTGCGCACAGAAAGCTATCTGCTGTTTTATCCAGGTGACAATTCAGAAACATACCCGTTCGACGGCGAGACTTGTGGCGACACAATCTGGGAATTGGGGCTGGATTTCACAGTATCTCCGGGAAAAACTGGCTTTATCGGTGCTGAAAACCATTATGCATCCGAAGGCAAAGAGCGGTTCAAGATTTACGGAGTACGCCTGGACGGCACGACCCCCGCAGACGAGGGCGCTGATCTGTTGCAAGATGGTAAGAAAGTTGGCGTTGTCACCTTTGGTATGTATTCTAGCGTAAACAAACATAATGTCGGGATTGCCCGTATGCCCAAAGCGGCAGCCAAGCCAGGTACTAAATTGACAGTGCGCAATGGCGATGGAACCGAGATTGCTTGCGTCGCAGAGGAAATGCCATTCTACGACAAGGATAAATCTGTCCGCGCCGCAAAAGGCTAACCATTTTTGGCGCGGGGTAACCCGCGCCACAATACCAAAGCAGGAGTTATTTGGCCCTATGTCCAAATTTGAGTTTCCCGAAGCCATTAAAAGCAGACCAACCTACGGCACGTTAGAAGCGCGGCCAGGCAAGGCTCATTTGTTTGTGGCCGACGCCGAAGGCGCCGAAGCGATTATTGATCTTGCCAAGGCCGACAGCGGTCTGATGGCAAAATCACATGTGATTTATATTCCCAAGGATACTGGCGATAAATTTGTGTCTCAATTGCAGGATTTGGGGATCAATCAGCTGTATGTTGGGCCATCTTTTGAAGCGGCACAAACCAGATTACAGCGCAGTTTGGCCGACGCGCATATGGGATTGCAGGTCTATCTGTGCGGCACCGAAGGACTGATGGGGCAGGCGCAACGCGACGCGATGGCGGCAGGGATTCCGCACACCGCTATTCAGACGGAACATCGCGGATCGGTGGCGCGCCGCATGCAGTGTGTGCACTGCAAAGGGATTACCGAAGACGTGATGACCGATCCATTTGTCTGTTCCCATTGCGGACTGAACCTGTTCGTACGTGATCATTATTCGCGCCGATTGGCTGCATTCCAAGGGGTCTGTATTGATGCGGAAGATCCCGGAAATGTGCCTCCATCAGCGGAGCTATATTCATGAGCGGTGCAGAGAAAATTAACGTAACAGTGTCCGCAGTCGTTCCGTTGAACGAGCTGGTCACACGGTTTGAATTCAAACGCACCGATGGAGCATTGTTCCCAACTTTTTCTGGTGGGGCGCATACAGTTGTGGAAATGAAGGATGACGGCCTAACTCGCTTGAACCCCTATTCATTGATGTCTGATCCGCAGGATCAACAGACATATGCGATTTCCGTACGTCGCGATGATGAAGGTCGCGGCGGGTCGCTGTTTATGCATAACAATGTCAAAGTTGGCGATGCGATGGTGGTCAGCAACCCTGTGAACCTATTCTCGTTGGATTTGCGGGCCAAGAAGCATTTGATGATTGCAGGCGGTATTGGGATCACGCCGTTCATGGCACAGATAAAACAGTTGGACCGCGCGCACGGCAACTGGGAATTACACTATGCCACGCGCAACGCCGCATTGGGGACGTATGTGGACGAGCTGACCTCGACCCATCCAAACGATGTTCACATCTATTATGATGATGATAAGAATTTCATCGATCTGGAAAATCTGTTGGATGGTCAACCTTTGGGTACGCACATCTATGTTTGTGGCCCCAAAGGTATGATCGATTGGGTTCGCGGCAAGACCGCGGAACTGGGATGGCCGCTAGAATCTGTGCATTACGAAGAATTCCTTGCCCCACAACCGGGCAAACCCTTCGAGGTTAAGCTGTCGATTTCCAACAAAACAATTCAGGTCGGCGAAAATGAAAGCTTGCTAGAAGCATTGGAGCGGGAAGGGGTCGATGCCCCGTATCTGTGCCGTGGCGGTGCGTGCGGGCAATGCGAAACATCCGTCATCGGATACGATGGAAAGTTCCTGCATATGGATCACTGGTTAGAAGATGATGAGAAAGCATCGGGCACAAAAATCATGCCCTGCGTTTCTCGGTTCGAGGGTAAGACCCTTGTTTTAGATAGGTAGGCGCACATGACGATACAGTTCAAAGACGAAACATTCCGCGACGATTATACGTTCAGCAATTCGGATTGGGCGATCAAACGGTTTCCATTTCCGTTCCACGAAGACAGCTATATGTATGCAGTCAACATGGAACAGCATCGCGGTGGACCTGACGGGTCTGTCTATGAAAAGCGGTTCGATGTAGACGAGCATTACGTGTCAGAAATGCGGGACCGCGCGATGGTTTTGGCCGATGACCCGCTGCGCTGCCAGTCACTGCCGCACATGACGCTGGCAGGTTGGGATCTGTTGGAACTGATCATGGTGTCAAAGTCGGAAGACTATCCAGACTTGTTCGAACTGCACCGTGATGGCGATCAATGGCATTGGATCAACAAACCGTTGGGCATTGATGACAAATTTACTTTCTTGGATGAAACCTCGCTGCCTTATGGCCCGATGGAATACATCACACGCCAAACGCAGGGAGATTTTTGTGTGCTGGATCAACGCGATGATAACCTGTGGATGGATGCAGGGATCGTGACCACGCAGGCCGATTGGTCACTGGATTTCGACATTGGCATGAATTTTTTCGAATGGCATGCGCCTGTGCCACTGGCGCATGAAAAGGGTATCTTTGTGCGTGCGCTAAAGTTCCTGTTAAACATTCAACAAGGCGCACCTGCCCGGCGTTTAAACTGGACGATGACGGTGAACCCGTTGCTGGATACCAGCCCAGAGAATTACCATAAATGGGGCATCCAAAAGACCTCTCTGACGCCTGAAAATATTGGACAAAAGCAACATTTACGCGTGGAGCTACAAACGTTCTTCCGTCTGCCAAGATCGAATGCCCTGGTGTTTCCAATTCGCGCGTATTTGGCCTCGTTCGATGATCTTATGACTGTGCCGAAATGGGGACGTCGATTGCACCGTGTGATCCGCGATCTGCCAGAAGAGTTGGCGACCTATAAAGGGTTTATCGATAACCGCCCGATGATGTTGGATTATCTGTCGCGCTATGACGATGGCAAACCAACCTCGGATGGGATTTGGCCTAACTTGGATACAGATCCGCCACGTGACTAGGCGCGATCAGTTTGCCTGCGGGTACGAAATAATCGACAGATACTTTGCTGGCAGTTTTACCAGTGTTTCTGGTCCATGCGGTGCATCTGCATCAAAAAACAGCGTGTCACCGGGCTTTAGCGCGTAAACCTTATCACCGTGGCGATAGTCGACTTCGCCCTCTAGCATGTACAAGGTTTCGATCCCGTCATGTTGGAACGTTTCGAAACTGTCCGATTTACTGGTCAGTGTGATCAGATATGGTTCAACTATCACACCGCTAGAATTGGCGCCGATATGGCCCAACAGATTGTATTGATGCCCTGCGCGAGTACCTGCACGTTCAGATTCAACGCCCTCGCCAGATTTGGTGTGCACCGCTGAACGTGTGGTTTCGAACCCACGGAAAAAGGATGTGATTGGGATCGCCAATGCATTCGCCAGCGCCTGCAATGTATTCAACGACGGCGAAGTGTTCCCGTTTTCGATTTTTGACAACATGCCGATCGATAGGCCCGTAACATCGGCCAGATCAGCGACAGTCATAGATTTCTGACGCCGATGTGCACGGACCTCGCGACCTATTGCGAGTTCCAGTACTTTTTCACGGGCTTCACGGATGCGATGTGGGTTTTGGTCTAACGTCACGGGGCGGGCACTCTTTGCTTTACTGCGAAAATTCATTGTCGCCTCCCTTATCTAATCTTTGGCCCAAATATACAGCTAATACGCTGATTGAGACAAAGTTTAGCGATTTTCACAGATAAATCACCCCTATGAATAAAAAAACTTGATTGATAGGAAAATTATGCAAGTATGCTCCAGCAGAGATTCCGTACCATGTACGAAACAAATGATGGCAAACCATCAACCTGATTGCGGCAACGTCCGTTAACCAACTTGGAGAGAATTATGAATAAATTTACACTAGCGATGGCGACAACAGCCATCATCACGGCACCGTTTGCAGCGAATGCCGCAGACAGCAGCGATCCGATTGTTATCCCAATCCACAACTGGTCTTCACAAATTGTGATGAGCCATGCTGTTGGACAAATTTTCGAATCAATGGGCAATAACGTAGAGTTCGTGACAACCGACAGCCAAGCGGTTTACGAGTCAGTTCGTTTGGGCGATGTGGCTTTGGAATTGGAAGTTTGGGAAGGCGCGTTTGGCGCATCTTTCCGCGCGGCTTTGGAAAAAGGCGGCTTGCATGATGTAGGTGACCATAACGCGGTAACTCGCGAAGACTGGTGGTACCCAATGTGGACGAAAGATGCATGCCCTGGATTGCCTTCATGGGAAGCGTTGAACGCATGTGCTGACAAATTCAAAACAGCGGAAACAGGTGACAAAGGTCGTTATCTGGACGGTCCTGTTGATTGGTTGAAGCATGGTAAGGAACGTGTTGATGCGCTTGGCATGGACTTCGTGGTTGTAAACGCTGGTTCCGCTGCGGCACTTTGGGCCGAGATCGGTGCCGCCGAAAAAGACAAACGCCCAGTCGTTGTATTCAACTGGACACCAAACTTTGCCGAAGCCGTTTGGCCAGGTGAATTCGTCGAATTCCCAGCATGGGAAGAGGGATGTGACAAAGATCCAGCCGTGGGGCCAAACCCAAACGCACTTTATGACTGTGGTAACCCTGCAAAAGGTTATTTGAAAAAAGCAGCTTGGGACGGCATGAAAGACAAATGGCCAGCAGCATATAGCACTTTGGAAAAAATCTCGTTCACAAATCCACAGATCGCTGAAATGGCCAAGTTCGTTGACATCGACGAAATGGAGCCAGAAGAAGCAGCTGCTGAATGGTTAGAAGCAAACAAAGATGTTTGGATGGCTTGGACTAAATAAGTCTAAAGTGAACCAATAATCTGTTACCATGACCCCGTCCGACACCTCGGGCGGGGTTTTTAATAAAGCGAGCACACCGATGACCAATATAAAACCAGTAATTTCATGCAAGAATGTGTGGAAATTATTCGGCTCATCGCCAGAAAAATATCTGGCCAAACTGCCTAATGCCCACAGTTATGACGATATCCGCGCAGACGGATATATCGCCGGCGTCAAAGATGTCTCGGTGGACGTACACAAAGGCGAGATGCTGGTTATTATGGGCCTATCGGGGTCGGGGAAATCCACGCTGTTACGCTGTATGTCGCGATTGCATGACATCACAGGCGGAGTGATCGAGGTCGATGGCCAAGATATTATGGCCCTGCCAGAGCACGAGTTAATCGATCTGCGCCGCAACAAAATGGGCATGGTATTCCAAAGCTTTGGCTTGCTGCCGCACCGCACCGTTCTAGAAAACGTGGCATTTCCGTTGGAAATGCGCGGGCAGGGCAAACATGACCGACGTGAACGCGCGTTAGAGGTTGTAAAATTGGTGGGCCTAGAAGGGCGCGAAGATTATTTCCCGCGTGAACTGTCAGGTGGCCAACAACAGCGTGTAGGCATCGCGCGGTCGCTGGCGATTGAACCAGATATTTGGTTCCTCGACGAACCGTTTTCCGCGCTGGACCCGCTGATCCGCCGCGAAATGCAGGACGAATTCCTACGTTTGCAGGATTTATTGGGCAAGACCATTATCTTTGTAACCCATGATTTTGACGAGGCATTGCGCCTGGCGGATCGCATTGCAATTATGAAAGACGGTGCTGTCGAACAATGCGATACACCTGATAAAATTGTTTTGAACCCAGCGACAGAATACGTACGCAAATTCACCCAAGAAATCGACACAGCACGGGTGGTGCATGCGCGCACATTAGTTAAACCCATGCCCCCAAAAGCCCCCACTGGCAAAGCTTTGCGTGGCAGTGCAACAATCCACGAATTGGCACGCACGATCGTGAATGACACACGCAAACAATTTCCTGTTGAAGACGACGATGGCAAATTGATTGGTATCCTAGATCGGCAAGAAGCGTTGGATATCTTGTTGGGGTCAGAATAATGACGCTAGCTTCAACAGAAACTGCAGCTGACGTCAGTACAGGCTTTACGAAAAAACAAGCGCTTTACGGTGTGTTTGGTCTTGCCGTCTTATTGGTTCTGGCAAAACTTATCGGCATCCTGCCAGAGTTTTTGAACCGCATCCCCGAGGCTTATATTCCAGACTATGCAGCGACATTTGATGCAGGGTTTAACGCATGGCGCGACAGCATTACGACCGTCACGCGGTTTTTTTCTGAACGGCTAGAGTTTCATCTAAAGGTGACGGCGCATCTACTTTATGGTGCGCGGGTGCATTTCTTTAACCCAATTGATTGGCTGACATTGATGACGGTCAGTAGTGGTGCTGTTTTGTTCTTGGACAATCGCAAAGCGGCCTTGGCAACGATGATAACGATTGCCCTGTCGGGTATCTTTTTCACTTTTGTTGTTGGTGTAGGTGGACAGTTTGGCGGTATGTCACAACATGCGTTAATGTGGGTGTTCTTGGTCACTGCGGCGGTTCTAGGCGGGATGATGGCATGGAAAGACAACACGTTTAGTCCTTTGATTGTTCTTGGTGTGGTCTTTGTCTATGCCTTGATTTTGAACGGATACAAACTGGGGCCACTGCCGTGGACATCAATCGCCGCTACAGCCGCGGTCATTGGTTATTATCTGGGCGGTTGGCGACTGGGGCTACTTGGTGGCGGCACTTTCGTGTGGACCGCGCTGATTGGCCAATGGAAATTAGCAATGGAAACAATGTCCGTGCTGGTTGTCGCCGCCCCTGCAGCCTTTATTATCGGTATCCTGCTTGGCATAGCTGCGTGGAAGTTCCCCAAATTCGACAAAGTATTACGCCCGATCTTGTCCATTCTTCAAACTTTACCGTTTTTCACATACCTTTTGCCTGCGGTGATTTTTTTCAAGGTGGGGCCGACGGCTGGGGCAATGGCGACGATTGTTTATGCCATTCCGCCCATGATCCTAATGACCACACTGGGTTTGAAAAAGGTTAGCCCTGAAATCGTAGAAGCGGGTAAAATGGCAGGTTGTTCGCGGTGGCAAATGTTGTCACGCGTCTATCTACCTGCAGCGCGCACCGAGCTTTTGGTTGGCGTCAATCAGGTCATCATGCTGTGTTTGGCCATGGTTGTTTTGACCGCCTTTATCGGGATGCCAGGTCTAGGTGCTAAATTGTTGGCGATGATGAATTCGTTCAAGCTGGGTCGATCATTTGAGATAGGTGTTACGATCGTGTTGCTGGCCGTGATGTTGGATCGGCTGTCCAAAGCGTGGGTGGTCAAACAGCCTGAACATTTCGAACGTGGTGCATCTTTGTGGAAACGCCACTTCTACCTGTTCGCCGCAATAATTGCATTCGTTGGCTTTTTGTTAATCAGCCAAGTGGTTGAGGTCGCCGATTCAATTGGGCGTAAACAACATTTCTCGAAAGGGAAAGAAATCGATGGGATCATCAAAGGGTTTCTCGACATCGATATCGTCCAAGCCGTTACAGGTTGGATCCGTTGGTTCCTAATTACGCAGGTCTTAATTCCCTTCCGTGATGCGATGTTGTGGGTGCCAACCAGTGCGTTTATCTTATTCGTCACCTCATTCTCGCTTTGGCTTGGTGGACGAAAACCAGCTGTCTTTGCATTCATCTTTTTCTGTTTTGTTGCCTCGACAGGGTGGTGGGATAGGTCAGTGATCACGCTATACACAGTAATATCTGCGGTGATATTAGCGTTGTTGATTGGACTACCTATAGCGATTTATGCAGCACGCAGCGAGACATGGTCTAAGCGTATATTGTTGTTCTGTGACACCGCACAAACATTCCCAAGCTTCATCTATTTGCTGCCGGCAATCATGCTGTTCGGCATTAATGACGTCGCAGTCATCTTTTCGATCTTGATTTTCACGCTGGTTCCATTGGTGCGCTATACCGTCGAAGGTTTGCGTGGTGTGCCCCCAGAAATGACCGAAGCGGCCGATATGGCAGGCGCGTCACGTCGACAAAAATTGCTTAACGTACAACTGCCATTAGCGTTACCAACCATGGCCGTCGGGTTTAATCAGGCAATCATGTTCGCGTTCTTCATGGTCATCATAGCAGCCTTCATCGGCACGCAAGATTTGGGACAAGAGTTGCAACGGACATTGGCGGGTACAGATTTAGGTAAGAACTTTGTTCTAGGTATGTGTGTTTCTCTGATGGCGCTGACGTTTGATTTGACGATCTTAAGCTGGGCAGAACAGAGGAAGAAAGCACTGGGATTAAGTTCCTAACAGCTTGCTAAACAGACAGCGCTATTCTTCGTCTCGCTTATACGTCGAGCTGTTGTGCCTTGACGCAAATTTGCGTGCGTGCTGAAAACACTGCCACTTGCCTTCCATACACCATCACGGCGTGCGCCACCGCACTACAGCTCAACTGTTCTAACGATTAAACGAGCAGTCAATTAGGTTCCGTGGCTCAAATAATCAGGTGTGGAAGGCAGCGCGGTGAATATCCAAAATCGCCGCGTTTCGCATCGGACCTTTAGCGGTCGAAAAGGTGGCTATAAATTATCGAGTGTCGTGCTGTCCTTGCTCTCGACGCCAGATGATTAGCCCAGCCAACATAATGACCAAAGCGCCTATGATGGTCCAGAAATCAGGAATACTACCAAATAGCAAAAAGCCCCAGATCGCGACATAAATCAGATAAGAGTAAGTGAATGGCATCAACTGGTTTGCAGTTCCAAATCGGTGTGCGTTGGTTAGAAGTTGGTGACCCGCCCAACCAAATACCCCCAACGAGATAAGTACAGCGATGCCAAGTGGTGTTTCGGGTGTTATCCATGTCCAGATTGCGAAGGGAAGCATAAGCAGCGTTCCCACCAATCCCATGTAAAATTGCATGGTTTGCACCGCGACAACACCAGACAATCTGCGGGTCATAATAGAATACAATGCCAGCGCCGTGGCGTTGTAGAGGATCAGCAACGCCGCAGGGTGAAATGCTGTGCCGAAGGGGCGCACCACAATGAGAACGCCCAGAAACCCCAATAGGATTGCGCCCCAACGCCAGGGGCCAACACGCTCTTTCAGGACATAGACGGACAGGAAACAAACGATCACGGGGCTGGAAAACATGATAGCCGACACCAATGTCAGCGGTAGAAATTGTAACGCATAAAAATTCGACAACGTGGCAGAAACAAGCAACATTGCGCGACTGATCACAGCCCAAAGATGATCGGTTTTGAACCTATCGGCTGTGAAACCGTCCTTAGAAATCATGCCGATTGATATAACGAAATGTACGGCATAGCGCATGAACGCCAGTTGAAATGCCGGAATGCCAGCCACCGCCAACCATTTTGCACCGGTATCGACCAACGAGAATAGCAACCATGCGCCCAACATCAAAATGATGCCAAGGCGCGGTAGGTCTGCGTTAGATTGGGCGACGACCGCCATGATTACTTGGCAAAGCGCTTGGTGTAATAATCAACCATTTGGCTAACCATTTGTTCGCCTTGGCCTTGATCACGCGCTTCGGTTAATGCCGTTAGGGTGCCCTTGCTCATAAGGCTATCAACACCAGCCTCGTCGGCCATTTTAGCATAATATCCGACATCCTTTGCCGCGTTCTTGATTGCAAATGCGATGGCGTTTGGGTCGTTGTCCACACCATAGGCTTTCACAAAATCCATCATACCAGAGCGCAACGGACCAGCGGCCATGACGTCATAAAGCGAGGCACGATCCACGCCTGCAACATCGGCCATAGCAAAAGCTTCGGCCATTGCGTTAGCGACTGTCATACCAAAGAAGTTATTGATAAGTTTGATGGTGTGACCAGAGCCAATTTCACCAAGGTGAAAGACATTTTCTCCCAAATCTTTGAGCACGGGTTCAACCTTCTTAAATGCCGTTTTATCACCTGATGCCATGATGTTGAGCAAACCGTCCACAGCGTGCTGAGGCGTGCGCCCTAACGGCGCGTCAAGGAAAGTGCCGCCAGCGGCGCTCACTTCTGTGGCGAGCGCGCGCGAACTGGCAGGCAAAGAGGTGCCAAAATCAATAACTACAGCACCGGGGCGCAGTCCTGCGATTATTCCCTCGGCCCCGCGCATGCGACCTTCAACGTGATCAGAGGTGCCCATGCAAAGCATGACGATGTCGCTGGCCTCTGCCACTTCTTTCGCGTTTGCGGCCTCTACAGCGCCGCGTGCGATGGCGGCATCTAGATGCGTACGGTCACGATTGCCAAGGACTGTTAGTTGGTAACCCTGGTCTTGTAGACGGCCAACCATTGCGCCGCCCATAAGGCCGAGGCCTAGAAATCCGATTGATGGTTTGCTCATGTGTTTTTCCCTTAATGTGCCAGTACTAGGCTTGTGCCACGCGGTGTGCGGGGACGAATTGCTGTTGGTTCAGTTGATATTCGATATCTTGGGCAATGGCGAGAGTGCGTGCTGCATCTGTCACGTCGATAAGCGGGGCAGTACCGTTCATAACCTCGATGAAATGATCAAGCTGCGCATCTAGCGGCGCGCGCGTATTTCGCGGTGTTTGGTGCTGACTTGTCTGTGCGGGTGTGTCCCAATTGGTGCCGTGCCAAATCGTCATAGATGGAAAGCTAACGGCACCTTTGGTACCAGTGATCCACATCATATCTTGGTTCGTTGTACCGATATTTGGGTTTTCGCCTGTTCCAGCCTCGAACCCCCAAGGAGAGGCGGCATTGTCCGCAAAACTGATTGTGCCAGTTGCTCCATTCTCGAACATCAGCGCGATTGCGCCGCTTTCTATTCTATCGCTGCCGCGCAAAGATGATCCGCGCAAAGCAGCAGTTTGCGATATCTCGCCAATGACAAAGCGTAGAAGGTCGATGTCGTGGACAAGGTTAATCATTACGGGACTGCCACCAGCCGTGCGCCAGTTACCTTGGAAATACTCATCGGGCTTGCGCATGGCCCACATTAATGAAGTGTTTACGACCGTTCCAATGGCTCCTTCGGCGATAATCTGTCTTAGATATTGCACGGGGGCGTGATAGCGGCGGTGATGTCCCACAAGGGACGCGGTTTTTGTTTGTGCCAAAGCTTGACCTAACCGCGTGGCATTGGCGGTCGTGTCTGCCACGGGTTTTTCCACTAGGATATGCCAACCGCGTTCGGCGGCCTCTATGCCATGGTCGGCATGCAATTGAGTTGGAGTGGCGATGATCGCACCATCAACAGTATCGGGCGCGTCAGCGATGCTGGCAAAACGCGCCACATCAGGTGCGATCGACATGTCTGGATCAGCAAGACCTACCAATGTACATGCTGGATGGTCCTGAACAGCGCGCAGATGCCTTATTCCGATCAATCCACCACCAACGACAAGTATACGTTTCACATGACCGCTCCGATTTGCCACGGAACAAATTCGTGGTCGCCTAGACCTTGAGCCTCTGACTTGGTCTTCTCGCCAGAGGCTACGCGTAGGAACATGTCGTAAATCTCGCGGCCTTTTTGTTCAATGCTTACCCCTTTGGACAAGATTTCACCGGCATCTATGTCCATATCTTCGTTCATGCGCAACGCCATCTCTGTATTTGTCGCGATTTTCACTGTCGGACTTGGTTTTGATCCAAATGCCGAACCGCGCCCTGTGGTGAAACAAACCAAATTGCAGCCGCCTGCGATTTGTCCAGTCACAGAGGCTGGGTCGTAACCGGGCGTATCCATGAAGGTAAAACCGCGGGTGGTGACTGGTTCTGCATACTTATAGACCCCCGTCAGCGGAGACGTACCGCCTTTGGCCGCGGCACCCAGCGATTTCTCGAGGATTGTGGTCAACCCGCCTTGCTTGTTACCAGGGCTTGGGTTGTTGTCCATCGTGCCATTGTTGCGAGCGGTATAATCCTCCCACCACCTTATAAGGCTGATTAATTTATCCCCTGTCGCACGGTCCACCGCGCGGCGGGTAAGCAAGTGTTCTGCGCCATAGATTTCTGGTGTTTCCGCCAGTACGCCCGTGGCGCCTTGTGCTGTTAGCAGATCGCAAGCAAAGCCAAGGGCTGGGTTTGCTGTAACGCCAGACCAGGCGTCAGACCCACCGCATTGCAAGGCGACCATCAGCTCGGATGCAGGGCATTCGGTACGGGTGGCCTGATTTGCAATGGGCAGCATTTTAACGATTTTTTTGATGCCTAATTCGACCGTACGGCGCAGACCTGCGACGTTCTGGATGTTCATCGTTTGAAATGTTGGGCTTTGCTTAAGTCCATATGCGTCAAGCAACCAATCGATTTGGTTCATCTCGCAGCCAAGGCCAACCATTAGAACACCTGCGTGGTTTGGATGTTTGGCATAGCCCCACATGACACGTTGCAACGCCTCGAACCCATCACCTGACCCAGCCATGCCGCACCCTGTGCCATGCACAAACGCGGCTACGCCATCAACGTTAGGATAGGCGGCTAGCCTATCTGGTGTGAAGTGGTCAGCAATCATGCGGGCCGCTGTGGCCGAGCAGTTCACGGATGTTACTATCGCGATATAGTTGCGTGTGCCAACGCGACCGTTGTCGCGACGGTATCCCATAAAAATGTCTTGGGTAGTGGCAGGGGCAACAGGGCGTAAGTCGGTGGAGAATTCATACTCTGTCTCGGTGTTGCGAAACGCAATGTTATGCGTGTGAACGTGGTCACCAGCTGCGATGTCCGTGGCGGCGTACCCGACAAGTTGGGCGTATTTGCGAACAGGACTGCCTTTGGCAATCGCCATCGTCGCAACTTTGTGGCCAGAAGGAATTACGCTGGTCACGCGTACAGCCTCGACAGGTGTGCCCATCTCTAGCACGCGCGTTGCTGTTATCACATTGTCGGCACGGTCCAAACGAACGAAATCCATTTTTAAATTCTTTGGTTTGAGGGCACTCATGCGCAATACGGCGCATCAGAAGACCAGCGGTGAATGTCTGTGTGTGGAGATTGGGCAAGTTTTGTACGGGTGTCTTTCCACAGCGTTTTCCAAACCCGCCAATCGTTAAGCTCCGTTTCTGGGTTTGCGCGGGACCGAGCGATGAACTCTGGAAAATGGGCGCGGCCAGTAGGCTGTCCCGTTTTATTGTAGCGAATGTCAAACGACCAACGGAACCCGTCAGTATGATTGGTCAGCGAAGCATGTGGCGTGAGCGGGTGAAACAGTACGACACCGCCAGCTTTGACAGGGAGTGGGATCGCGCCATCGCTGTCTAGGTAACCATCCGCAATACCAGTCTGTTTGCGCGGACAATGGGGCAAAATGGTCTGATCCGCCGCTTTGGGCTGAACTTGCAGGCACCCATTTTCGATGGTTGCATCGGTCACAGCAATCCAACATGTTACCATATCAGTCTGATCTGCATCCTCCAGCGCAACTGCCCGATCTTGATGCCAATCTGTTGCCGTAATATGCGCGCGAATCTCATTTTCATCCAAGGCTGTACTGGGCGGTTTCAATCTGATGTGTTGTATAGGGTTGCTGGTCAGTTCTGGCCCGATCAATTGTTCAACCACATCTAGTAAGGGCGCGGCACGCAGTAAATCGAAAACAGCTGGACCAAAGTGAAACGGCGTACCCATTTGGATTTGATCGCCGGGTAGAGAGATGTCCATGGGTTGGAAATAATCACAACCAGCTTCATAAGCGCTTAGTAACTTGCCCCAAAAATCTAGTTGATCAGCAGGTTTTTTCACCAAACCTTGTCGAAACCAACCGTCATAGAGCGTATCAAGCAAGGCCGCATATTCGGCACGCACCCGTTCGAGAACAGACTCAGGGATCACGTTTGGCAAGACGAGGAAGCCTTGCATGTTGAATTGGTCGATCTGCTCGCGCGTTAACATTTCTTGCCTATAATAGAATTGCGATAATGTTTGGCCAGATTAACAAAACCGAGAGGGCCAATAGTTGAATGCCAATGAAAGGAAGGAACCCTTTAAATATGTCTGTCAGGCTAATATGCGCTGGCGCCACGGACTTCAGATAGAAAGCGGCAGGGCCAAACGGCGGCGATAGAAAACTGACTTGCATGTTCAAGCAGAACACCACCCCAAACCAGATTGCGACATGTGACGGCTCTAGTTGGCCAATGAAACCGATCTCCTCAATCGGAAGACGTAATACGATGGGTAGGAAGACCGGGATTATCAACAATACAATGCCCACCCAATCCATGAACGCACCCATAAACAGCAGGATCAGCATCATGGTTAGAATAACGGCCATAGTTGGTAGATCTTTGCCAACAATCAGGTCCGCGACATATTGTGGTCCGCCCGCAATGGTGTATGCACCAGCAAGAGACGCAGCACCGATGGTGACCCAGATGATCGGGCCCGTAGAACGCAGGGTGCGCATCAAACTG
>CALDZS010000273.1 GCA_937944065.1 uncultured Amylibacter sp.
ATATCGTTCTCTCACCGCGCGAAATTGATGCACTGACCATGTTGGGTCTGGGATTAAACCGCGCCACCGTCGCCGAGAACTTGCAAATATCCGAACATACTTTGCGTGCCTACATCGAATCTTCGCGTCAAAAGTTGGGCGCATCGAACACGACCCATGCCGTCGCGACCGCGATGACGCGGGGGTTAATATCTATTTAACCAACTGATTTTTAATTAAATTTTATTCAATATGCGGCATCAGCGTACGCTGATGTTGGATTTCCTTAACAGTCTTAAGAGTAGCACTGGCGTCAGGAGGACGCTGATGCTTCGTTATATTCATGCCAACCAATTGACCCTATTTCCAAAACTACAAAAAACAATGTTTGAAGACCGTGCATGGCAATTCAGTCAAAGACTGCGCTGGGATGTGAAGGTTGATGTAACCGGGGCAGAACGTGACGAGTACGATGATCAAAATCCGTTATACGCCATATGGCAAAACCGTGATGGCAGTCATGGCGGCTCTATGCGCGCGATGCCCACGAACGCACCGTGCATGATAAACGATCATTTCGCGCAGGTGGCTCGCGAACGTTTCGACGACCAACGCGTGTGGGAAAGCACACGCTTTTGCTTGTCACCAAATCTAGGAGAGGCGGCGACGCGTATGTCCGCGCGCTTGATGTTGGCTGGGTGCGAAATTGGACTTGGGTTCGATCTGACCCATGCGGTGGGCATTTTTGATGCACGCATGATCCGCATCTATCGCCGCCTCGGCTGGCCTCCCACGGTGTTGGGCACGGACGGTGTTGGTCGCGACAAGGTCTATGCAGGACGGTGGACGTTCTCTGAGGCGCTATGTCAAAGGCTGGCTCATGTCTCGGGCATTTCACCCCAAGTATCGCGTCTGTGGTTTCAACGGGCGTTTAAGCCCGCAGATCGTCTATCTGCGTGATGCTTGGCTCTGGCGCTTAAGCAGTTGCAGGGCTATGTTAGGCCTAACTAAACTAGCAGGCCCCGATGAAATATTCCGAAGACCAAGCCGCCGCCCATGATGCGGTGACTGCAGCGTTACTGGCAGCGGGCGTTGATCTGGAAAACGAAGTCATTTTACCTGACACATCGGCGGGATTTCAGATGCTTGCGGTGCTGGGCAAAGCAGGATCGGGTAAGACACTGCTACTTGCAAAGCTCGGCGAGGCGTTAGAGGCGGCAGGTGTGCAAACCGTGTCAGGTGACTATGAAGGCAAGCCGCGCAAAGACAAACGTACCTTGGCGATTTTAGCCCCGACAAACAAAGCGGCTAGCGTGTTGCGGAATCGCGGGGTTCCCGCCACCACAATCCACCGCATTCTATACACGCCGATGTATGACCCAGAATATGAAAAGATCGCTGAATGGCTGGAAGGTCGTGGTGAAAAACCAGTAATCGAAGGGTTGACGGACGCCGCCCTTGATCGCGCAGCGCAGTTTTACGCGATACACAAATCGATCCCTGGTGCGTTGGCCACAGCTGGGTTACGCGGGTCAGATTTCATCACAGGCTGGAAGCGGCGCGAAGATCCCTTGGATATTGGGTTTGTTGACGAAAGCTCGATGCTTGATGACAAACAGTTGGACGACCTAAAGGAAATTTTTACAACGTTGGTACTGTTCGGGGACCCCGCCCAGTTGGCACCTGTCGGGCAATCTGGATCGATGGCGTTTGACGGGATCAAAGCCTCTCGTAAATTGTACCTAAATCGTGTGCACCGCCAGGCCGAAGATAGCCCGATCCTTGATCTGGCCCATGCCCTTGGCGATGAAAGCCTGACGTTTCAGCAATTCGAAGACATGATTAGCGCGGCGGCGGCCAAGGATGACCGCGTGGTGATTGCGGGCAGCGTTAAGGCTGATCTGATGGCGCGGTCACCCGTACTGGTCTGGCGCAATGCCACGCGCATCCGTTTGATCCATGCGTTTCGAAATGCATATAAGGCGCCACCAGATATGTTGTTAGAAGGCGAGCCGTTGATTTGCGACGGAATTGAACTGCCCGCAAAACACCGCAAAAAACGTGTGGATTTGGAGGCGCGTGGTTTGATCAAGGGCGCGCAATGTGTGTTCTTGGGCGAAGGTCGCAAAATGGGGTTTTCGCGCCTGCATGTGATGGGCGCGGCTGACCCCCAAGTCTCGGCCGCGACGATTATCAAAATCGAAATGCCTGACGAGGATGAACCATTCATCCCATCTGCCGCGCGCATGGGGGCGGCGTTTGTCCACGGCGCAGCTTGTACCATCCACAAGGCACAAGGCTCGCAATGGGACACGGTTCAAGTCTTCGCGCCAGACATGTACGCCGCATCAAGGGCAGGGCGGATCGAGGCGGGGATACCCCTGTGGAAACGTCTGGCCTATGTCGCGATCACTCGCGCAGCCGAACGATTGATTTGGGTGAAGCAGTACCGTTTGGCGCTGCCAGAACATCCGCTGAGCGTGGATGACTTACGAGCAGAAGCACCCGCTGAATTGACCCTGAAATCCCCTGAATAGCCCTTTGCGCCGCTGGTGTCGCAACTAGAGCGCTTGGTTAACGTATTTAAGTGTTTGGGTTTTTATTGTGAAAAGCGTCGAAATTGTAATGTACAAAAGCATTTCTCTCGGGGTGTTGCATGTGTGACTAATGCCTACCTCGAGCCGTTATTGACCATCGATGGCTTCTTAATTGGACGCTGACGTCACAAATATATGCCCATTGCTGGCAGCATGACTGAGGTTGTCGAATACT
>CALDZS010000274.1 GCA_937944065.1 uncultured Amylibacter sp.
TTTGTGGATGATGAAAGATTACGTCGTGCGATGATGCGGTCCTATATGGTCGCCCCTGGTGAATACCGACAAAGATTCAACTCAACCCACACCACAACGTCATAGAGTGTGTTCAACATTGGCTTGGGCTTAAGCACAAAAAAGGCCGCATAACGCGGCCTAACTTATAATCGATGTATGGTAGGCTTAGCTACTCCAAGTACGGATAGGTCCGCTATCGACGTGCACAAATCCAGAACGATGATACTTTCCAACGCCGCCATTGCGACCAGCCACAGCTGCCCGCGCGATAGAACTGACAGAACGTGATTTCAAGCGAACGTCAGATGCTTGCGCGCGCACGTGATAGCTTTTGGATGCGACACCACGGCTGCGGCGGCGCAGCATGTTATTTGTGCGCGAGGTGCGATAGCCAGATAGCAACGTGAAGGGTTCAGATGTGCGCAACCGTGCGTGGGTCGCTGCGATCACATTGATCAAACCTTTGTCCATGGTCGCAACTGAGTTTTCGCGCCAGTCGCGCATGAAATAATTAATCTCTTTTAAGGCAGGGTTAATGTATTGGCCGTCTATCCAATAGATCGTGTCAACAGTTTCACCAGTGCGATCACTGCGAAGATGGATACGACGAATATTGCCAGCCCCTTTAACATATCCGAATGTGCCTGCGTATGTGGGTGCTGCGCTAACCATGGTGATCCCAGCAAATGCGCCCAAAAGTGATCGCCGCGACACAGCGGAGCTGTTTTGATCAGTCATAGTAGTAACCCGTCCTCGAAATTGTGACCCTATGTTGGGCCTTTGTCCCAATTGTTTTCACGTTTGGGTGATTGTGTTATCGCACAGGCCGATTCGTATTCCAAGCTTTAGTTTAAAGTAGAGCGAAATTTTGCTTAAATTGCAGAGGGTTAGCAGCACTCTCAAATTGGGTATTTTTTGAACCCGTTTTGTTCTACTGAATTCAGGGCAATTTTGGAACTTTGAGCGGCATTTTGCCGATAGAATGCACACTAAAGGACTACACTTTTTGCCGAACATCTCTATATAACCTTACAGCAGGCATTTTTTTTGGGGATGATGATGATTTTTTTAACTCGCAAGTCGCTTAAGGCGGTTGGTATTGCGCTGGTAGCTGTTGGCTTGAACTTGGCAAATGCTGACATGAGCGTGGCACAAAGCCTTCTTTATCCAGGTATTCAAAAGAATGTAACCAAAGTCAGTGCACGTGACAAAGGCCTTGCGGAGTTTTACGCAGAACGACGTTTCAAGCCGATTTGGGTGGGACAACAGAACGCGTCTCGTCGAAACGCTTTTATCAAGGTATTGCGCAACGCAGGCGACCATGGTTTGCCCGTGTCACGCTATGACCCCAAGGGTTTGCAGAACGCATTGCGCACTGCGCGCAGTCCTGATCAACGCGGCGCAGCTGAAATACTCGCTTCTTTGACGATGATAAAGTATGCGCGCGACGTGTCTTCTGGTGTTTTGAACCCTAGCAGTGTCGATCCTGAAATTGCGGTTACAACACGCAAACTGGGGTCCAAGGGTCTTTTGACCAATTTCACAAAAAGTTCGCCCAAAGCCTACTTAGAAAGATTGTCACCACGCAATTCTGAATATGTAAAACTGCTGGAAGAGCGTAAGCGCTTGATGAAATCAATGCGTGGCGCAGAAACTCCGGACGTGCCTTTGGCGACGATCAAGCCAGGCATCAGTGCCAAGAACGTGAAATTGATGCGCCGTAAACTGTCCGCTCTTGGGTACGGTAATCTTGGCGGGTCTTCAACATATGACGCTAAACTGGTCAAGGTTGTGAAAAAGTTCCAAAAAGATCGCGGCCTAGGTGCCGACGGTGTTGTCGGTCCTGCAACGATCAAAGCGATGAATTTTGGGCCGAAGTCGCAGATGACCAAGGTTCTGGTGAACCTAGAACGTCAGCGTTGGATGAACTTTGCCCGTGGCACGCGGCATGTTTCGGTTAACCTGCCTGATTATTCGGTTTCTATGATTGATAATGGTAAGGTTACATTCAAGTCACGCACTGTGATCGGTCAAACCAAAGATGATTTCAGAACCCCTGAATTCTATGACAAAATGACCCACATGGTGATCAACCCGACGTGGAACGTTCCCAAATCAATAGCGGTTAAAGAATATGTTCCGATCATTCTGAAGGATCGTAATTTCCTAAGTAAACGCAACATGGTTATGGTAAACGCTTCTGGCAATGCCGTGCGTCCAAGTCTTGGTGAGCTTGCGAAATATAACAAAGATAACTTCAAAACCTTCCCGTATTTCATCAAGCAACGACCTGACCCTGCAAACGCATTAGGTTTGGTCAAATTCATGTTCCCGAACAAATTCAATATCTATCTGCATGACACACCGTCCAAGCCTTTGTTCAACAAAGAGGTCCGCGCGTTCAGCCACGGGTGTGTTCGTGTGCATCAGCCGTTTGATTTTGCTTATAAACTGTTGGAAAAACAATCAAGTAACCCAGAGGCTATGTTCAAAAAACTACTGGACACGAAAGAAGAGAAATTCGTGAACCTGAAAAAATCAGTACCAGTGTATATCACATACCGCACGGTTTATTTCGATGGTGGCGATCGCCCGATCTATCGCTCAGACATTTATGGCCGCGATGCGAAAGTTTACAATGCCCTTAAACGCGCAGGTGTTTCGTTGGGATCATCTTGACGACATCCTCGAAATTAGCGAATGAACAGGGGCGCCAAGATGATTGGCGCCCTTTTTATTGGAAAGAGCTATGACTGAACTGACCATCAAAGATATCGCCAACGCCTTGGGTGCCGAAGCTGTCGGCGACCTATCAATGCGCGTGGCGCAGGTGGCAGAGCCGCACAAAGCGGCCGCTGGTGATTTGGCCTTGGCGATGGAACCGTCATATGAGGCGGCGTTGCGTGATGGTAATGCCACCGCTGCGATTGTTTGGGCGGGTGCCGATTGGCAAGAAATGGGGCTGCAGGCTGCGATTTTGTCACCGCGATCGCGTTATATTTTGTCGGGCATATCTCATGTATTTGAAAAGGCGCCTGAAATTGAAGCAGGCGTTCATCCGATGGCATTGGTTCACCCCACTGCCACTATCGGTGAAGGTGCTGCAATTGGGCCGTTTTGTACCATAGGTGCGCGGGCTGTTATCGGTGCGAATGCCCGTATGGTCAGCCATTGTACGATCGGTGAGGATGCCGTGATTGGCGACGATATGTTGCTATATTCAGGGGTGCGCATCGGCGCGCGCTGTAAAATCGGATCAGGGTTCATTTGCCAATCTAATACCGTCGTGGGTGCCGATGGGTTTTCCTATGTCACGCCGCAACCAGGTGCAGTGGAAGAGGCGAAAAAAACCGGACAGATTACAGGGGCCAGCCGGACTGATGGGTTTGCACGTATCAATTCACTGGGCGCCGTTACTTTGGGTGATAATGTCGAAATGGGTGCAAATTGTGCGATCGATCGTGGCACTATTTCGAACACCACGATTGGTGATGGTACAAAGCTAGATAACCTCGTGCATGTCGGTCACAACGTGACTGTAGGAAAAACCTGCCTGTTGTGTGGTCAAGTTGGCATCGCAGGCAGCACTGTGATTGGTGACCGCGTCGTTCTGGGCGGGCAGGTTGGGGTCGCAGATCACATTACCATCGGGTCGGATGTAATTGCTGCAGGCAAGTCTGGTATTTCATCGAATGTACCGTCAGGTCGTTTGATGATGGGAAGTCCCGCAATGAAGATGGATCAGAATATCGAAAGCTACAAGGCGCTGCGACGTCTGCCGCGTTTGGTCAAAAAGGTCGAAGCGTTGCAAAAAGCGGTTTCAAACAAGCCTGATATCTCGTAAAATTCGCCAAAATCTACTAATTGGAACCCACATCCCATGTCGGTCGAACAAAAGATCATCGAAATCTTGGCAGAACAAGCGGTTTTGGAGCCGTCAGACATCTCGGCTGAGATGAAGCTAGAAGATATTGGTTTAGACAGTATGGGCTTGGTCGAGACTGTTTTTGCCATCGAAGAAACCTTTGATGTTTCTGTTCCATTCAATGCCAACGAGCCGGAAAAATCGGACTTCGACCTAAGCTCTGTTGCGTCGATCGTAACCGCCGTCGAGGCGCTGTTGGTCAAGAAAGATGGCTAGCCAGACATGAAACGGGTCGTGATCACGGGACAGGGCACGATCAACGCTTTGGGCGGTAATGTCGCCGAAACGGTGCAAGGGTTTGCAGATGCGCGGTCAGGGATTTGCGGGTTAGAATTTACCGATGTAGAGCGCTTGTCGATCCGCATTGGCGCACAGATCAAGTCGCACGATCCTAACGCATTGTTCACACGGCAACAAATCAGCCTTTACGATAGGTTTACACAGTTCGCACTGATCGCTGCAAACGAGGCGATTGCCCAGTCTGGCCTTAATTTTGACGGCGAACTGTCTGAATTTTCAGGCGTAATTTTGGGAACAGCTGGCGGTGGTCTGCAAACCCAAGACGAGAATTACCGTACAGTTTACGAGCAGGGTAAGAACCGTGTGCACCCATTCGTCGTGCCGCGTTTGATGAATAATGCGGCCGTTTCCCATGTCTCTATGGCGCATGCGCTGAAGGGTCCCAGCTTTACCGTGTCGACCGCGTGTGCGTCCAGTAATCACGCTATGGGGCAGGCGTTTCAGATGGTTCAGTCCGGTTCGGCCAAGGTGATGGTGACGGGCGGATCTGAAAGCATGTTGTGCTTTGGCGGGATCAAGGCGTGGGAAGGATTGCGCGTCATGTCCTCTACAGGGTGCAGACCGTTTTGCGCCAGTCGCGATGGCATGGTGCAAGGCGAGGGTGCCGCGATTTTCGTGTTCGAGGATTATGACCACGCAACTGCGCGCGGTGCGAATATTCTAGCCGAAGTTGCGGGCTTCGCCATGAGCTCTGACGCGGCCGATATCGTCACTCCCAGTTTGGGCGGTGCCCGGCGTGCTATTGTGGGTGCGCTGCAATCTGCGCAGATGAACCCCGAGGATGTTGGTTATATCAATGCCCATGGCACGGGTACGCGCGCCAATGACAAAACGGAAGTGGCCGCGATACGCGCAGCGTTCGGTGACCATGCGGGGCAGCTGATGGTGTCATCGACAAAATCCATGCACGGCCATGTCATCGGCGGGACGGGCGCAATAGAATTGTTGGCCTGTATCGCCGCACTCAGGGATGGGATGATTGCGCCGACGGTTGGGCATCGCACCGATGATCCCGACTGCGATCTGGACGTTGTACCTAATCATGCCCGCCAAAAACCGGTTACAGCAACGCTAAGCAATGCATTTGCCTT
>CALDZS010000275.1 GCA_937944065.1 uncultured Amylibacter sp.
ATACGGCTCCATCCGTGCCAAACGACCGCCAGTCATTGTTTCGACACCCGTTTCGATCAGATCAACAACCCACGGCGGGTAAGGGACGAAATCCGCTTTGTCGCCCTCGGGTTCTCCGAATAATTCGCGCTGGTTAAAATCTATGCGAAGGTTGCCGTTATATTGGCACAGCTCTGCAATATAACGTTTTATCAAATCGCCCATATAGCCCAGCCCAAGGACAAACTCATTGTGGCCGTATGCTGAATAGTGCTGCATGATATGCCACAATATTGGACGGTTACCAATTTCAACCAAAGGTTTTGGCCGCACGTTGGTTTCTTCAATCAGTCGGGAGCCTTTCCCACCTGCAAAAATTGCGACTTTCAATTTCCCCCCTCGGTGCATTCACACCACGGTTGTTTCTTTTAAAAAAGTAAATTCGTGACTGTGTAATTCTTGTAAGCAATAGTGGCTATATTTATGGTTTAGAAAAGAGGTTAATTCAATATTGTAGTATAATTCTTCTCTGCACATGTAATTTATTACTGATTTCTACTTTCAAATTGTTCAAAATCAATCGCCTGCCAATTTTGTCAGTGTTTTCTACTGAGTGACTTCACCCCATAGAAAAAGTGATCAAATGTTGTAACTTAGACTAAATATTGGAAACACAGCAGAAACGATGCAAATTTCATCAACTCAAATCCCCGAAGTTCTGGTTATAACGCCCAAGCGATTTGGTGATGGTCGCGGGTACTTTTCAGAGACATACAATAAAACCGTTTTTGAAAATCACGGCATTAATATCGAGTTTGTTCAAGATAACCATTCTTTCTCGGCAGAGCCATCGACTGTTCGCGGATTGCATTTTCAATCTCCACCTTATGCGCAGGACAAGCTTGTTCGCGTCAGCGCAGGTCGCATTCTTGACGTTGCAGTTGATGCAAGGCTGGGGTCACCGACCTATGGAAAGTGGGTCGCAGAGGAGTTGTCAGCTGAAAATGGCAAGCAGCTTTTGGTACCCATTGGGTTTTTGCATGGGTTTGCCACGCTAGAACCAAATACCGAAGTATTATACAAATGCTCGGCTGTTTATGCGCCCGATCATGATGGCGGGGTAAAGTTTGACGACCCTGATCTGGGTATCGACTGGATGTTGTCAGGCGGTCAGGCAATTGTGTCAGACAAAGACGCCATTGCGCAAAGCTTTGCCAACTTTCGCAGCCCATTTCAATATGAAGGTTAGATTATGAAAATACTTGTGACTGGCGGAGCAGGGTTCATTGGTTCTGCTGTAATTAGACAAGCAATCTCAAAAGGGTATTCGGTCGTTAATTTAGATGCGTTAACATACGCGTCATGCTTGGAAAATGTGGCGGATGTGGCAGAGCATTCAAATTATGCATTTGAGCATGCAGATATTCGGAACCGAGATGTTCTTGACGATATTTTTAACAAACAGAAGCCCGATGTGGTTATGCATTTGGCAGCAGAATCTCATGTTGATAGATCCATCGACGGACCAAAAGAATTTATTGAAACTAACATAGTTGGTACGTTCAATTTGTTGGAAGCATCGCGAGCCTATTGGGGCGCGCATGGGCGACCAGAAACTTTTAGATTTCACCATATTTCGACGGACGAAGTGTATGGATCATTGGGCACCACAGGGATGTTCACCGAAGAGACACCGTACGCCCCAGCGTCGCCCTATTCGGCATCCAAAGCCTCTAGCGATCATTTGGTTCGAGCGTGGAGCGAAACATTTCAGCTGCCAGTTTTGGTTAGCAATTGTTCGAATAACTACGGGCCGTATCAGTTCCCTGAGAAGCTAATTCCAGTGGTAATTTTAAACGCCTTAAGTGGGAAAGATATACCAATCTATGGCAAAGGCGAAAACGTTCGTGACTGGTTATACGTCGAAGATCATGCAGATGCTTTGATTGCGGTTCTGGCAAATGGCGAGGTTGGGCGTACGTACAATATTGGCGGAGAAAACGAAGCCACCAACGAAGATATTGTACGGCGTATCTGCACCATCTTGGACAAGAAACGACCCGCGGCCAAACCATATGCCGAATTGATCACATTCGTTTCTGACCGACCTGGCCACGACCAACGCTATGCGATTGACCCAACCCGTATTCGTACAGAATTGGGCTGGCGTCCATCAGTGACCTTAGATGAAGGCTTGGAAAAAACCGTTGAAGGGTATTTGGGGAACGATGATTGGTGGCGTGCCCTGTTAAATCGTCCCGGTGTCGGTACAAGACTGGGCGTTAAGCAATGAAGATTTTGGTTTTTGGTAAAACAGGGCAGGTGGGATCGCATCTTGGCCGTCACCCGAATGTAATTTCTCTTGGGCGCGCAGAGGCCGACCTTGGCAATCCAGCGCACTGTGCTGCGATCATAGAAAAAACTGACGCACAGGCAGTTATCAATGCGGCCGCTTATACTGCCGTGGACAAAGCGGAGGAGGAACCTGATCTAGCATACCTGATCAACGCAGCCGCACCCGCGGCAATGGCACTTGCGGCCGCGAAAAAGGGGGTGCCGATGGTTCATATTTCCACAGACTATGTGTTCGACGGATCAGGTGATCGGCCACGCTTACCTACAGACGAAGTTAATCCTTTGGGGGTATATGGTTCGACAAAGCTTGCCGGTGAAAACGCGATTCGTGATGCGGGGGGCGTTTATGCAATACTGCGCACATCGTGGGTGTTTTCTGCGGTTGGTAACAACTTTGTAAAGACGATGCTTAGATTGTCAGAGACAAGATCAGAATTGGGTGTGGTTCACGATCAAATTGGCGCCCCTACTTCTGCCACATCAATCGCCGACGCTTGCATAGAGATTGCGAAAAAACTAGCGCGGGTAGACGCAAGTTCTGGCATTTATCATTTTGCAGGAACGCCTGATGTTAGTTGGGCAGGATTTGCAAAAACGATCTTTGAAAAGGTGGGGAAAGATGTTCGCATTAATGCTATTCCAACCTCGGACTATCCAACGCCCGCTAAACGGCCTTTGAATTCTCGGCTTGATTGTAATGGTCTGTTGAAAGAGTTTGGCATTCAAAGACCAAGTTGGCAAAGTGATCTCGACGACGTCTTAACAGAGTTGGGGGAACGCAAATAATGAAACGTAAAGGCATCATTTTAGCTGGCGGAGCTGGCACACGGTTGTATCCGATAACGTTGAGTATCTCGAAACAATTACTACCCGTTTATGATAAACCTATGATCTATTACCCGTTGTCCGTATTGATGCTGGCTGGAATACAAGAGATCGCCATCATCACCACACCACAGGATCAGTCGCAGTTCAAAGCATTGTTGGGGGACGGATCACAATGGAATCTGTCTCTAACCTATATTGTGCAACCAAACCCAGATGGATTGGCGCAGGCATATCTGCTGGCCGAAGATTTTTTGGATGGCAGCTCGTCAGCGATGGTTCTAGGTGACAATATTTTCTTTGGAAACGATTTGTCCAAGTTACTGGCAAAGGCAAACAAATCCAAGGACGGCGCATCTGTATTTGGGTATCGTGTAGTTGATCCAGAACGGTACGGCGTTGTTGGTTTTGACGAGCAAGGTCAAGTTACGCAAATAGTCGAGAAACCATCGAACCCGCCGTCGAATTATGCCGTGACTGGTTTGTACTTACTGGATGGGACCGCGTCAGAACGTGCCAAATTGATAAAACCCTCTGATCGTGGAGAGCTTGAAATAACAACCCTTCTTGAAAGCTATCTTAAGGAGGGTAAGTTGAATGTTCGCCTGATGGGGCGGGGGTATGCATGGTTGGACACTGGTACGCATACCAGCCTGCTGGACGCAGGAAATTTCGTTCGAACATTACAATCACGCCAAGGATTACAAACCGGCTGCCCCGAAGAAATTGCATATTCCATGGGTTGGATTGATGCTGAACAAGTAAAGAGACAAGCCGCGTCTTATGGCAAAAGCGATTATGGCGCCTATCTTCTAGGCCTGTTAGAGGAATAGTCAGTTATGACCAGTGTTTTGGAGAATTATTTGGGCGGTCCATGTGCCTAATCAGAACGACATAATCATAAGGCGCGCGCAGGCTGAAGATGCTGCTGCGTTGCAGCGGTTTATACAAAAGAATTACGGAATAGGGGCCGATTTCAAAGGACCAGACAGAATTGAATGGCAATTCTTAAATAACCCGGCGACAGAAGATATTGAAAAAGGTGCCACCATGTGGCTTGCCTTGCGCGGCAGTTTGATCGTTGGGCAAATGGGCGTTCAGGACTGCAAAATCTATCTGGATCAGCGCGCGTATACTGCCGGATGGATCGTCGATGTGATGGTCGATGCTGAATGCCGTGGCATGGGTGTTGGCCACGCTTTGCACAGTGCCATCATGAAAGAACGACCCATTCTAATGACCCTGACGATGGCAGAGGCCACGCGCCGAATAGCCGCAAAGGCTGGTTGCCTGACCCTAGCACCGACGCGACAATGGATCCGCGCGCATAACGTCTCGTACAAAACAGTGGCGCGTTTCTTGGCGTACAAAGCGCAGTACGGCAAAAACCGTAAACTCGCGGTTAACCTATTTATCAAGTCGATGTTCGGCCCGTGGCTGGTAGCCGCGTCACTCAGGACTTGGGCGCGGTTCCACCGCAACAATTCCACACGCTTAGACAACTATGAGATAGAGGAATTCCAGACTTTTGATGCTGACTTTGCCGCATTCGTTAATGACGTTCAAAAAACTATAGGGGCAATCGCAGATCGGTCACCAGAAACCGTCACATGGCGTTATAACTCGATCCCGCAGTTGAAATACCGAAAGTTCTTGTTGCGCAAAGGGGCGGAAATAAGAGGATGCTTGATTTGTCGCATTTGTGACCCCGCAGAACTTCCTGCTGGAATCGTCACGGATGTGATTGCATATCAAGATGACGATGACGCCCATGATGCTTTGCTGGAGCTGGCGCAATCAGTATTGAATTCAGAGAGCGAATTCTTAGAGGCGGCGGCGTCGACCCCGCAAATGTCTCGGGCGCTTAAACGCGCGGGGTTTATTGCCACCCGCACCATGCGGCCGACAATCGTTTGTTCTGACACGGCAACGCGGGCCATTCTTGAAAACCATTTGGACGATTGGCATTTCACCAAAGCGGACCATGACTGGGATCAAATTCATCCAGTCTAGGTCGACTGTTCTCGTCGTTGCCAGTAACGGCATTCCCATACTGTGTCTTCATACGTTATGTCGTCTAAGCGATGCCACTCTATATCTGGGAAATACTGGCTCATTTTCTCTGCTCGCTCTTTATAATTAGATACGAAAATCAAATCTGTCTTGGATTTCAGCATCTCGATCGCAGCGGGAATTTCTGGCAGATAATACAGAACTTCGCAGGCCGTTATTAGGTCATAGCTGCGCGCGCCGAACGCCTCTTCTAATCGCTCTAGTTCTGCCGCAGCAAAAGTGCCCTCAACACAGCGTTTTCTTGCCCGTTCCACTGCTTTTTCGCTCACATCCAAACCAAATAAACTATTCGTAAGTTTTGCTAAGTGTTCGCTTTGATGACCTTCGCCACAGCCCAGCTCTAAAATCGATCCATATTTGGGTGCAAGGTTGGCCAGCATTCGGTTGGTCTCAATGAATCTGTGTTGCTCTTTGTCCGACGACATTTGCCATGGATCGGCCTGCAAATATAAACCGCGCAGCTTTTTGTATGAGCCACTAAAAGACGTGCCGCGCAACATTAGCCGCTTCCAAATTTTAGAAATCATGTCACTTTCAAGCATGGCGATCCTTTTACTTTCAAACAATATTCTGCCGAACAAATTTTGATAGTCTGCGTCGTAATCGTGTTTTGATACCGTAGCGATTGTTCACAACAGCATCTAGCTGTTCCATTGTTGTGTCTGCCCGTAACGAGGTTCGTGCTTGGATCTGATCATGGAGACGCGCAACGCCAGAGTCAGACGTTAGTATTTTACGAAAATGCATTCGTTTCAGATGTGCAATTACATTTCTATTATAGCTGCCAAAAGGAATTGCGACTTTCTCTGACGCTGAGCCTGTAATTTCGCTCAGATCTTTCGCAGCAATTTTAGTTTCATCCATCAGATCGTCCTTTTCCAATGACCGCCAATTCAGATGATGACGTCCGTGAAGCCCTATTTCCATACCTTCGTTTTGCAGCGCGCAAATATCTTCCGCTGATAAATAGTGCGGATCGCCAAGCCGCCCAAGCAAAACAAAAAATGCTGCCTTCAAACCATGTTGCACTAGCAGTGGAGTCGCTATTTCCAGATCAGATTTATTGCCATCGTCAAATGTAAT
>CALDZS010000276.1 GCA_937944065.1 uncultured Amylibacter sp.
GTAAACATCTACGGGCGGCAGAAAAAGTTATCAAATCCGAATGGCGCAAAAAGGGCCAGTTTAAACTGAACGTGGAACGTTCACTTAAGCAGCGGCGCTAGGGGGAATGAGTATGTTGAGTTTTCGTATCATGTCAGAAATCAAACTGCGTCGCCTGGGATTGTTGGGCCTAACCACAGCCCTTGCATCAGTTGGGTATTTACCCGCTATCGTACAAGCGCAAGATTGCACGTTGATCGACGGCGAGGTGCCAGAGGGTTGTAAATTTGAAGGCGCGGGTTTGGTTATCACGACCCCCGTTGGCGCAAATGTCGAGGGGAATGATGTTCCCGACCTTGGCGTGGATGGGTTCGAGATCAGCGTGGATGGCGCGCCAGTCGCGACCAGTGGTGTTGTGCAAAAAACGGCTCGAACAAAAGCGTCGGTTCAACGAAAACAAGATGTCGCGCTTGCGAAGGCAGAGGTCGGGGTTAAGTTTGACGGGTTGGATATACAACCGCGATTAGACGTCAACACGGTAGGATCAAAAACTGTTTACAGTGCTGGCGATGCCGTCACGTTCAAAAACACAAACAATTATCCTGCTTTTGTGCAACGCGGCGAAGTCCGGATCATTGATACCAATGATCGTGGCGGTGCAAAGACAATTGCGGTTTTGCCTCTTGCACCGAATGAAATGGCCACAACACGTATACCAGCAGGCGAAGGGCTGGTCTATGTCTACCGCGTTTATGACGCGCAAGGGCGGTATGACGAAACCCTGCCAGCCGCGCTGACAACGCCCTCAAGGCGCGGGCTTGCAGATGGCGCAGAAGAAGGAACGGATGCAACGGCCAAGCGCCGTATTCCACTGAATGGTGGATCAGTAACTGTTTATGGTTCCAATGTTCGTAGCAACGTAACAGTTAACACGATGGGCGAAACCATCCGCGCCGATAGGAACGGTAAGTTCGTTCTACAACGTATTCTACCTGCTGGTGATCACAAGGTTGATGTAAATGTCGCGGCGGGCCCAAAGCTCGAGCGGGACATCACCATTCCTGCGAACGATCTGTTCTATATCGGCCTTGTTGACCTGACCATCGGCAAGTCACTTAAGAATGACTTAGAAGATGCAACTGGCGAAAATTATGATGACGTTTACACCCGTGGTCGGATTGCGTTTTATCTAAAGGGCAAGGTCAAGGGTGAGTATTTGGTGACTGCGGCCGTGGACACTGGCGAAGACGAATTGAAAAACCTGTTGCGTAATTTGGATGAAAAAGACCCGCGTAGCTTGTTGAACCGCATTGATCCAAACGAGTATTACCCTGTTTATGGAGATGACAGTACGGCGGTGGAAACAGCGCCAACGTCAGGCAAGTTGTTTGTTCGTGTTGAACGGTACGGCAGTCACCTGATGTGGGGTGATTTCAAATCCCAAATCCAAGGTACTGAATACATGCGTAACGAGCGGACGCTATATGGTGCGCAAGCGGTTCTTCGATCCTTGGATCAAACGGGTAAGGGTGAAGCAAGGTTCGAAATTCAGGCACATGCGGCGCAGCCAGATACATTGCCACGTCGTGACGTGTTTCTGGGAACAGGTGGTTCGACCTATTTCCTTAAGTACCAAGATATTACACGCGGTTCTGAAACGCTGCTTATCGAAGTGCGCGACCCGACCACTGGGCGTGTTTTGGAACGTCGTACGCTGGCTTATGGCACAGATTATGACATCAATTATCTCCAAGGCTTAATCATCTTAACGTCACCGCTCAGCGGATCTGGATCTGACGGATCATTGATTTCAACGAATCCAAATGGCGACAACGAAACGTATCTGGTCGCGAACTATGAGCATACGCCAACACTGACCGACGCTGACACGTTTTCATATGGAGCGCGCGTGCAAGGTTGGGCGACAGACAACCTGCGATTTGGTGCGAGTTACCTATCCGAAGACACTGGCAGTGGAAAACAAGAAGCATACGGTGTTGACGCACTTTACCAAGTGTCCGAACAGACATTTGTCGAGTTGGAGTTTGCTAAAACCGAAGGCCCTGGTTTTGGGAACAGCATTTCAACTGATGGTGGTTTGATTATTACTGATACAGCTGCGGTTGCTGGTAATGGGCAGGCGGTTCGCGTGAAAGCTCAGGCAAGCTTGACCGACCTTGGGTTCACGACAAACGGCGTTATCGGTGGTTACTACGAAGACCGCAGCGCAGGGTTCTCGACCCTAAGTTATCAAACCAGTTCGGCTGAACAACTGTGGGGGATGTATGCGGATGTTGATCTGACTTCACAAACTTCTTTGCGCTTCCATCATGATGAATACACCGCCGATAATGGTAATTTTGACAAAGAAACAGGGCTAGAAGTTACATACAAACAGAATGAACAACTGACCTGGAAGATTGGTGTCGAGGACATTGATGTAAGCAACCTAACGGATACGACGAAAACAGGACAACGCACTGATCTGGGAATTCGGGTGACTTATGATCCGAACGAAAAATACTCTGTCTACGGTTTTGGTCAAGCAACGGTACGTCGGTCTGGCGGCCTAACCAAGAACAACCGACTTGGTTTTGGTGGCGAATGGCAAGTCAAAGAAAACTGGCGCCTATCTGCCGAAGTATCCGACGGATCAACTGGGTTTGGCGCACGTGCATATGCAACCTATGAACGCGACGAAAACAACAGTTATTATTTCGGATATACGTTGGATCCAGACCGCGAATTTGGTGGCGTAGCACTTGCTGGACGCGACAGTGGTTCCTTTGTAATCGGTGCACGACGTAAACTGTCCGACAGTGTCAACGTTTACGGAGAGAACACTTACGATCTGTTTGGATCGCATAAATCGCTGACCAGCGTGTATGGTGCGGAATATGCCTATTCTGATTTCCTCAGCTTCAGCGGAGCGTTAGAAGTTGGGCAAATCCGCGACGATGTAAACGGTGACTTTGACCGCCACGCTGTATCCTTTTCGGTGGCGTACAAAGATGTGGATTTGGATCTGCGTGCCCGTTTGGAATACCGCCAGGACGAAGGCCAAACCAGTGGCACAAACCGCGATTCTGATACATACCTTGCTAGCATTTCTGGACGTTACAAAATCGACGAAGAACAACGCATTCTTGCCAGCCTAGAGACTGTGTATAGCGATAATGCGCAAGAGTCTGTACCGGACGCACGCTTTGCAGAGGCGATCATTGGATACGCGTACAGACCCATCAACGATGACCGTTTGAACGTTTTGGCAAAATACCAATACCTGTATGACATGACGGAAAGAACGGGGACAGTGACGTCCGCGACGCAACCGCGCCAAAAGGCTCATATTCTTTCGGTTGATGCAAGTTATGATATCAATAAAAATTGGTCAGTCGGCGGCAAAGTCGGTGGACGTTGGTCGTCACAATCATCTGGCGCTGATGGCAGTTTTGTTAGCAACAACGCCACATTGGGCGTGCTGAACCTACGGTATCACATGGTCCATGAGTGGGACGCATTGTTAGAGGTGCGCAGTTTAACGTCTCAGGATGTGGGTACACAGACGGGGGTTTTGGCGGCGATGTACAAGCATGTTGGCAACAATGTCAAAGTTGGCGTTGGTTATAATTTTGGCAAGTTCTCTGACGATTTATCGGATGTAACCTATGACGATAGCGGCGTGTTCTTGAATATCATCGCAAAGTTCTAGTACGGGGCTGTGAGTTTAGATGGAACAGATATATTTGGTTAGGCTATAGCTGGTTATTGTGTCAGATGCCTTAGTAAGGCCGACACCTGTTAAAGATCGTTTCCTAATACTTGCGAGCTTTGCTCCAATACTTTTCCACTAAAGTCAGACCAAAGTACTTTTTAGCCGTTGTTGCTATTATATTTTTGATTATGATCAATATATGAATGATATTTATCAAACGTTACCGCTAACAGTCGAGCAGGTCGCGCAACTGAACGCTGGGTCGTATTATAGATCTTCGGAAATTTTGGGCCCGCACAAACATGGGCGAGCGACATGGGTTACTGCCCTAGATCAAGGCGCTGAAACGTTAGAGGCGGTGGTAGGATCAAAACCGTATCCACTGACCCGCGTCGATGGGATTGTGTTTTGTGGCAAGGTTCCTGCAAATAAGAAATACATTTTACGTGGCACCGGCAGCGATGGGGCTACATGGGACTACGCAGACGCTTATCGCTTTGGTCCAGTCTTAACCGATTTTGATGAATACTTGCTGGGCGAAGGTTCACATAACCAGTTGTGGCGTGTGCTAGGCGCCAAGGTCACATCTATTGAAAAGGTCGACGGAACCCAGTTCGCCGTATGGGCACCAAACGCGAAACGGGTGTCTGTTGTTGGGGACTTCAACGCATGGGATGGCCGCCGGCACATTATGCGTCCGTGCGGTAGCACGGGCGTTTGGGAGTTGTTCGTGCCGGGGGTTGGCGATGGTCATCCGTACAAATACGAACTGATTGGACAAGGCGGAAAGGTTTTACCGCTAAAGGCTGATCCTGTTGGCTTCGGATCACAGCACCCGCCAGAAACAGCAAGCATTGTGCGCGATATTTCTGGTTATGGCTGGAAAGATAAGTCGTGGATGAAAACGCGCGCTGATTTGCAAAACACAGACGCGCCGATTTCGATTTACGAAGTTCACTTGGGATCTTGGAAACGTATCTGGGATCAAGGTGGGCGGCCCTTATCGTACAAAGAGGCAGCGATAGATTTGATCGGCTATGCCAAAGACATGGGCTTCACCCATATCGAGTTGATGCCGATATCTGAATTCCCCTTTGATGGATCGTGGGGATATCAACCAGTTGGCCTGTACGCGCCGACAATCCGCTTTGGCCCGCCGCACGAGTTTCGCGATTTAATTGATGCCGCACATCAGGCTGGTATCGGAGTATTGCTGGATTGGGTGCCTGGACATTTCCCATCTGACGCGCACGGTTTGGCACAGTTTGACGGTACACACTTGTATGAACATGCTGACCCAAAGGAAGGGTTTCATCAGGATTGGAATACGCTGATCCCTAATTACGGCAGGGTAGAGGTCGCAAATTATCTGTCCGCAAACGCGTTATACTGGCTGGAAGAATACCATCTGGATGGGCTGCGTGTGGATGCTGTGGCCTCGATGTTGTATCGCGATTACTCGCGCAACGAGGGCGAGTGGGTTCCGAACAAACATGGTGGGCGTGAAAACCTAGAAGCTATTTCATTGCTGCAACGCGTGAACACACTGGCATATGGCGAGAATCCGGGCATCATGACTGTGGCCGAAGAAAGCACTAGTTTTCCCAAAGTATCAGCTCCTGTTGATGCGGGTGGCCTTGGTTTTGGGTACAAATGGAATATGGGCTGGATGAACGATACGCTGGTTTATATCGAAATGGACCCAGTGCACCGCAAACATCATCACCATGAATTGACGCGCGGTATATCCTACGCGTTTTCGGAAAACTTCATTCTGCCAATCAGTCATGACGAAGTTGTGCATGGCAAGGGATCAATGCTGGAAAAAATGCCCGGTAATGAATGGGAAAAATTCGCCAACTTGCGCGCCTATTATGCGTTCATGTGGGGGCATCCTGGCAAGAAACTGTTATTTATGGGGTGCGAGTTTGCACAACCAAGTGAATGGGATCACGATGCACAGCTGGATTGGGATGCAGCGCAGCGTCCGAACCATAAAGGGTTGCAAAACCTTGTTCGCGATTTGAACAAAGTTTACCGCGAAACACCGGCGCTTCATGTCAAAGACACAGTACATGATGGGTTCGAATGGATCGATTGGAACGATGCCGAAAGTTCGACCCTGAGTTTTGTGCGTCACGGCAATGCTGGCGATCCGCCCGTTGTTGTTGTCTGCAACTTCACGCCTATAGAGCGCACTGGTTTCAGAATAGGCGTGCCAGCCACGGGGAACTGGTCCGAGATTTTGAACACGGATGCCAGCCGTTATGGTGGCGAAAACCGGGGTAATATGGGCGGCGTTGATGCAGACAGCACAGGTTGGCATGGTCAGCGAGCATCGTTTGACATTACGTTACCACCATTAAGCGTTCTGATGTTTCAACAGAAATGAGTTATCTTGGGAGGGGTAAATATGGATAATAAAAGACTAACCCAACGATCAATGGCATTCGTTTTGGCTGGCGGGCGCGGAAGCCGTCTGAAAGAATTGACCGATACACGCGTTAAACCAGCCGTCTATTTTGGCGGCAAGGCACGGATTGTAGATTTTGCTCTTTCGAACGCCATTAACTCTGGTGTGCGTAAAGTTGCAGTGGCGACGCAATATAAGGCCCACAGCCTGATCCGCCACATGCAGCGCGGTTGGAATTTTCTGCAAGCTGACAGGAACGAGTTTTTGGATATCTTGCCCGCGTCACAACGTATGGGAGGCGAAGAATGGTATTTAGGTACGGCCGATGCGGTGACCCAGAATATAGATATTATAGACAGTTATGATATTGATTATATCGTAATTTTAGCAGGCGATCACATCTACAAAATGGATTATGAAATCATGATACGTCAGCATGTAGAGGCAAAGGCCGACGTGACAGTGGGCTGTTTAACCGTGCCGCGCGAAGATGC
>CALDZS010000277.1 GCA_937944065.1 uncultured Amylibacter sp.
ATAATTCGCGCAGCAGTCCGACCACGATCAAAAGGACGCCAACTCCGGCAAATATAGGTGCTAATAGTTCCATTAAATTTCCACCTTAGATAACCAAATCGCAAGAGATAGGGACAGAAAATAGAAAAACGCAGCGATCCCCAAAGTGATTTTACCCGCTTTAGTTTCCGATGCCAGCTTCATCAGATCAGGGTCCACTGCATATACAATTCCAATAACCACAAAAGGCATCGCCAACATCAATTTCATCGACATGCGACCCTGAGATGTTGCCGTGTCAATCTTGGTTTGCATTCGAATAAGTTGGATGAACACTTTCGACAGATTATCCAACGCTTCGGATGCGCGCCCCCCCTTCTCGTCGGCAGTAATCATAACCGCCGAGACGATATCGAACCAACGGCTGTCCAGTCGTTCGCGGGTGTTGTTCAGCGCCTTGGTGAAACTTTTCAGTTCCTGTTCTTGGCGGCCAATCAATGCAAGCTCATAGTCCATAGGCTTGGGCGCTGTTTGTGATACCTCACGCAAAGCCATAGTAATACTGCCGGTGTTTTTGGTATTGGCAGCCAGCTGTTGCAAAACATTCGGCAGCACGCTGTCAATTTTCTTTAGACGCTGTATTTTTTGATAATTGAAATACTGATTTGGAAAAAAGTAGGCCCCAACCAAGACGATGATTGCCAGGATGGGCGACAACATCAAAAATAGCAGAAACAAAAGCAATACAGCAATGCCATACATTAAGAAGACCCTGTTTTGATCTTCAGGAAACTGCAGCTCTAAAACAAACTTATCACGATAATATTCCGATAGGCTGGCGTGAATTTCGTACAGTTTGTCTTTTGTTTCAAACCACATTCCGATCATGAAGGCGATTACGCCTACACACATCATCAGTGCCAATAATATATTGCTGGATTGTAATAATTCCATCCGACCCTCTTATTCTAAAAACTTAAAAACGAAGCGTTAAACCCTGCTTTAATGATCGACTCGATCCCTTCTGGGGTCCGACCAGCGAAAGAGAAATATGTTGGCGCATTCTCTTTCGTATGGTCGTAGTGAGTTTCAAAAATCGGGTTTACTTCTACACGTCCTGTATGGGAATCGATATCACCCACTTCGGCGATTTCCGAAATTTTCCGCGCGCCATTTGGATAGCGACGCAACTGAACGATATAATCAACCGCGCCCGCAATCTGATAACGGATCGCATCCATCGGCAACCCTTGGTCAGCCATCAGCACAAGGTTTTCAATACGTGATGTCGCTTCAACGGCTGTGTTTGCGTGCAACGTCGTTAACGATCCTTCGTGGCCCGTGTTCATTGCTTGCAGCATGTCAAATGCTTCACCGCCACGACACTCCCCGATGACCACCCGATCTGGGCGCATACGCAAAGCGTTTTTCACAAGATCACGAATGGTCACCTCACCGTCCCCATCTGATGAGGCTGGACGTGCTTCTAACCTGACAACGTGCGGTAACTCGAACCGAAGTTCGGCAACATCCTCGGCTGTAACAATACGCTCATCTGGCGGGATCATCGATGCCAACCAGTTTACCATGGTTGTTTTACCAGTACCCGTACCGCCAGATACGACGATGTTTTTCTTTGATACAACACATGCTTCAAGAAAGCTTGCCATTGCCTCTGACAGACAACCAAAGCCAATTAACTGTTTTACAGTCAACGGGTTTGATCCGAATTTACGAATTGTAAGCGCAGTTCCGTCGATCGCAATCGGTGCGACAACAGCATTTACACGCGATCCGTCTTCCAAACGCGCATCTTCATACGGGTTTTGAACGTTAATCTGCTTGCCAACTCGGCCCACAATGTAACTTGTGATAGTCTGCGCAGACTTTTCGTCAACAAACGATAGACCCGTTTCTACTAGGTTGCCGTTCAATTCGACAAATATCTTTGCAGCACTCACAACCATAATCTCTGAAATATTGTCGTTTTCACGTAAATATTCCAAAGGCCCAATCCCGAACACAACGTCCGTCACTGATTGAACAATCGTCTGACGGATCAGCAGCTTTAGGATAGTGTTTGCGAAATTTTTAGAGGCGCGTGCAAACTCTTTTTCGTAATTCGTATTGACGGATGCGAGTGTTTCGACCTCATTTTTTCCGTCAAACGTAACCGACAGGGTCACAGCCAGATCGCGTTGTATTTTATCGAAATCCAATCGGTCTTTTTCAGAAACCTTGTCATCTGCCCTATCCGCAGACAGTACTCCATCGTCGCCAAGCACACGGTAAATCATATCGCGACGGCCAGCGTCTGCGGCAAGTTCGTGTATTTCTTTAGTTGGCAATTTAGAAACGTACTGATCAACACTATTTTCCAATATTGACAGCACTTGCGCCTTATACTCCAAGTCCTCTGTATTTGGACGCTCGATCCGTGTCAGCAGTTGTGTTTCTTTGGTAAGGCGCAGATGTAAATCGCTGATTTGATAATCAAGGGTTGCACCCAAGCGCTCTTGTTTGACACGAACAACTTCTT
>CALDZS010000278.1 GCA_937944065.1 uncultured Amylibacter sp.
TTTACGGCCTCATGCGGCCTGACGTTATGTAAACCAAGATGAACCAGGTCTAAACTGCCGTCATCGGGCGGCTCAAGATGAGTTACTTTCTTTAAAGTAAATCAAACTCGGGTTGATTATTCGTCTGTTTTGGGTGGTAAAGCTGGTGCATCTTCGGCTGTTGGAGGTGTCAAATCACCATCTGCCAAGCTAGGCGGCAACAGTGCGTCGCCAGTTGTCTCTGTCGTTGCAGGGACTTGGACACGATCCAGAACCGACCCACCAGACCCGTCGCGGGCAGCCAAAACTGTCAAAGTAAGGCTAGTCGCGATAAAACCCGCGGCCAAAATCCAAGTCAGCTTTGTCATGGCGTTCGCAGACGAGCGTCCCGCCGTGCTGGCACCGCCGCCACCGCCAATACCCAATCCGCCGCCTTCAGAGCGTTGCATAAGGACTAGGCCGATTAAGGCCAGGGCAAGGATAAGATGGATGGTTAGGACTACGGTTTGCATATTACGCTCTTTGTCTGTCGATTGCTGGTGTGTGTCTAAATAAACTCGGACACCTTGTCGATGGATAAATTACCTGCTTTCGGGCGTTCTTTCATGAAGAATAGTCGCCCCGTTAACTTGTCGCGCTAAATAGAGGTTTATCGGCGGCGCGCGCTTGGGTATACACGTCGACGGTGAAACCCTAACGAAAGAATCTATTCTATGGCCAATGTTGTTGTTGTCGGTGCCCAGTGGGGCGATGAAGGCAAGGGAAAGATCGTTGACTGGTTGTCTGAGCGCGCTGACGTGGTCGCGCGGTTTCAGGGCGGGCATAATGCAGGTCATACATTGGTTGTTGATGGCAAAGTTTACAAATTGCATGCATTGCCATCGGGCGTTGTGCGCGGCGGGAAGCTGTCGGTCATTGGCAATGGTGTGGTTCTTGATCCCTGGCACTTGATGTCAGAAATTGAAACCATTCGCAGCCAAGGTGTTGAAATATCACCTGAAAATTTGATGATTGCGGAAAACACTCCGTTGATTTTACCGATCCACGGCGAATTGGATCGCATCCGTGAAGAGGCGGCCAGCAAAGGCACCAAGATCGGAACGACCGGGCGCGGCATTGGCCCTGCCTATGAGGATAAGGTTGGTCGACGGTCCATTCGCGTTGCTGATTTGGCGGATGATGCCACGTTAGAAGCCCGCGTTGATCGCGCGCTACAACATCATAATCCACTGCGCCGTGGCCTTGGCGTCGACGAGATTGATCGTGACGAGCTGATTGCGCAGCTTAAAGAAATTGCACCGCAAGTACTGCCCTATGCAGCACCTGTTTGGAAAGTGCTGGCGGATAAACGCAAAGCCGGCAAACGTATCTTGTTCGAAGGCGCACAAGGCGCGTTGCTGGATATTGACTTCGGTACTTATCCATTTGTGACCTCTAGCAACGTGATCGCGGGGCAGGCGGCCACAGGCGTCGGCCTGGGCCCAACGGCCATTGATTATGTGCTTGGGATCGTCAAAGCCTATACTACACGTGTGGGTGAAGGCCCGTTCCCAACAGAGCTGGAAGATGCGGACGGCCAAATGCTGGGCGAACGTGGCCACGAGTTTGGCACCACGACAGGTCGCAAACGCCGTTGTGGTTGGTTTGATGCAGCACTTCTGCGCCAAACATGCGCGACATCGGGTGTAACAGGGATTTGTTTGACCAAGTTGGATGTTTTGGATGGGTTCAAGACGTTAAAAATCTGCGTTGGGTATTACGTGGACGGTGTACGCCATGATTATTTGCCCACAGCTGCCGAAGAACAAGCGCGGTGTGTGCCCATCTACGAAGAAATGCCAGGTTGGTCCGAAAGCACCGAAGGTGCGCGATCTTGGAATGATCTGCCTGCCGCTGCGATTAAATATGTGCGCCGGGTAGAAGAGCTGATAGATTGTCCCGTCGCCCTTGTATCGACTTCGCCAGAGCGCGAAGATACGATCCTTGTAACTGACCCGTTTCAAGACTGATGGGTACGGAACCGAAACTCTCCTACAAGGCACGCCGCCGCTGGTCGCTGTTTGCTTTGGTAATTGGATTGCCGCTGTATATCGTCGTTTGCGTCTCGATCATGGCGCTGATGCCACCGTTGCACGGCTTGGTACAATTCGCGATTTATGTATTCATGGGGGTGGCGTGGGCTTTCCCATTGAAACACATCTTTTTAGGGGTGGGAAAAGAAAACCCAGACGCGTAAAACGCATCTGGGTATAATCTTTGACAGGATCGTTGGTCTTAGTTGGTATTCGCAACCAAGATCAGTTCGTCTGAATCATCTTCGTCCATTTGCAATTGCAAGCGTTTGAAGCTTTGTACGAATGATGCTGTATCTTTCTTTTCAGGCATTGGCGGAGCAGTCGGGATTGCCGCTACATTCGGTGTGTCTTTGGCGCTGACGCCAAATTTCAATGCTGGCTCGCCGCGCAATTCTGACAAGATAGTATCGCGTAGATTTGGTTCGCCGTCTGCCGTTGCAGCAGTTTCTGGCGCGTCTTCATACATCTCTGGTGCTGTGCTGCGGATGATGCGCAACGGACGGTGGATCAGTATTTTTGGCTTGACCTCTTCGGCGGTTGGCGCTGTTTCAGCAGTTTCGTTGCCGTCCATTACCAAAGTGCTTGCAGACGCATCTCTACTTGCAGACGCATCTCTAATCGAGAAGGCATTTTCGAATTCGGTCTTAGTCATTTCCGGCTCACGCGTCAGCTCTTCTTTGGTGTTGTCCGTGGGTCGGCCAAAGGTAAGCGGCAGAACCGTTGTTGTGTCAACGGCATCCGATGCATTGCGTGGTAGAATGGTCATGCTTGTTTCTGTGGTCTCGACGTCCAGCTCTTCTTTACGCAAAGTTTCAGAAACAATTTCCATGGCTGACATTTGGTCGATAGGACCCAGTGTACCAAAGCTGTCATCTTGAGAAGAAACGCGACGGAAGTATTCTGTAACGCGGCGCATAATTGGGAACGGATCGTCAAACCCATCCAACGTAATTGAAAATGTCCCATAGCTGATGGACATGCTGCGTGCTGATATTATTCCCGACATTGTAACCCCCCACGGATTGTATAAAACGGATTTGTTCGATCTTATTCGACTTCCTTATAAATGCTTGGGGAATATGGCGAAAACGTGGAGAAAATGCACATATGTTGGAAAAATACCATGGTAATGGGGTATTATTGCTAGGGGCTTCCGCGCCAAATGCTCAGATGATTGAACGCGCCTTAAAGATCACACCAACATTGTATTGTGCTGATGGCGGGGCCGCATATGCGCCGATTATGCCTGCTGCAATCATCGGTGACATGGACTCGTTTGATGAAAAAAGCACGCAATTTCAAACTGTTAACAAAAGGTTAATAGAAGACCAAGACACCACCGATTTCGAGAAGTGTTTAGGGCTGGTTTCGGCCAAGTTTTATATCTGTTTAGGCTTCACTGGCGGGCGGATGGATCACTATCTGTCATCCATCGCCGCACTCGCCAAATTTTCTGACAAAAAGGTATTTCTGGTGTCGGAAACAGACTTTGCATTGGTCGCAAACGCTCGAATGTGTCTGGAATTAGGCGAGGGCGTGCCTTTTTCTCTTTTCCCCCTTGAAACGAGTCGCGCGCATACAGCTGGGTTGAAATGGAATTTGAACGGCGAAGATATGGCTATCGGTGGTCTGATCTCGACCTCCAATCGGACTTTGGCCGATCGGGTCGAGGTTAATGTGACACAAGGCAAATTGGCGATGATATTGCCAAACACGCATTTGGAAACCGTAATCACGCAGTTAGTTGATTAGCAGGCCGGCACGTTCACCGCGAGACCACCCAAAGACGTTTCTTTGTACTTTTCAGACATATCGATACCGGTTTGGCGCATGGTTTCGACACATGCGTCCAAGCTGACAAGATGGCGGCCATCACCGCGCAAAGATAGTGATGCGGCAGACACGGCTTTGATCGCGCCAACCCCGTTACGTTCTATACAAGGCGCTTGGACCAATCCTGCGATTGGATCGCATGTCATGCCCAAATGATGTTCCAAGGCAATTTCTGCAGCATTTTCGATCTGTTCAACATTACCACCCAAAACGGCGCACAATCCAGCGGCTGCCATCGCTGCTGCCGATCCAACCTCGCCTTGGCAGCCAACTTCGGCGCCTGAAATCGATGCGTTAGATTTAATCAGACCGCCAATGGCGGCTGCGGTCAGCAGAAAATCTGGAATATGATCATGGCTGGCCGACGGTACGTGGTCTAGATAATAGCGCAACGTTGCTGGTATCACCCCCGCGGCACCATTGGTGGGCGCTGTCACCACTTGGGCACCCACGGCGTTTTGTTCATTGACGGCCATGGCATACATGGAAATCCAGTCGTTTATTAGATGCGGTGCCATCAGGTTTTGACCACGCTCAGCGGTCAAACTTTCGTAGATCGCCTTGGCGCGCCGACGTACATTCAACCCACCCGGTAATATCCCCTCGCTGGCGGCACCTGTATCAATACAGGCGTTCATCACGCTCCAAATGCGTGTGATCCCTGCATCCAGTTCGTCGCGAGTGATGCCGCATTCTTCGTTTTCACGCTTCATTTGGGCGATGGTTTTACCTGAATTGGTGGCCATTTGCATCATCTCGTATCCGTCTTTGAACGGATAGGGGACGGGGTGACCGTAGCTGGTCATGTCTTCGGGTGCGGCCAGTTCGGTTGCTGTTTGAACAAACCCGCCCCCGATAGAATAGTATGTTTCTTGCGCAATTTCCTCGCCCAACGCGTCATAGGCAAAGAACATCATCCCGTTGGCATGACCTGTTAAAACCTTGTCATAGTCAAACCGCATGTCGGCAGATGGATCAAAATGATAGGCAGGATGGCCTGCGGGTTGGATGGTTTTTGTGCGCTCAATCTCTGCCAGCAGTTTCAAACCTTCTTCGCGGTCGAACGCATCAGCGCGCTGACCTGCAAGGCCCATGATGACGGCAAAATCAGATTGATGGCCTTTGCCCGTAAAGGCCAATGATCCGTGAAGGCTGGCAGCAAGGCTTGCTGGTTCCAAACCCATGGTCTTGATGAAGTCCAAGAACCGCGCAGCAGCAACCATCGGGCCCATTGTGTGACTGGACGACGGGCCGATACCCACTTTGAAAATGTCGAAGATACTGAGAAACATTGGCGTGCCTTGTTCGTTTGTTCGAACCTATAACGCACTTGTGTAGGGTTTCCGATTGGAAACCGACACTTTTGAGGGAATTTCAGCCTCGCACGCGGATCAACCAATGTTTATAAGGTCAGAGAATCTTATACGCAGGCGATATTATGACCCCAGACCTTCCCTTTGCCGAACTTGGTAAATTCATCTCTGCCAAGCGGGCACTGGATTATGTGCAACCAGATATGAAGCTGGGCATAGGTACTGGATCGACGGCCGCATGGTTGGTGCGCCTGTTGGCGGATGCCCAAAATCATGGCCTGAAATTCAACGCATGCGCGACATCCAACCAAACAACTACATTGGCCAAGTCATTGGGCATTGAAATTCATCCGTTGGATGATTTGGGCCAGTTGGATTTGGCGATTGATGGCGCGGATGAATTTGACCCTGCCTTGAACCTAATCAAAGGCGGTGGTGCTGCTTTGTTGCAAGAAAAGATTGTGGAAACGGCCGCAGATCAATTGGTGGTCATCACCGATGCATCTAAAGAAGTGGATGCGCTGGGCGCGTTCCCATTGCCGGTTGAGATTATTCAGTTTGGTTGGAAAACCACGCAACGTTTGGTCGAACGCATGTTGGTTGATGCCGACGTGACTGGGCGCGCAGTGGCGCGCCGCGGTGGTGAAAATCCTGTTATAACGGATGAGGGTCATTTCCTGTTGGATCTGCAACTGGACCGTATCAATGATCCAGCCGGCCTTTCGCGCAGTCTGCTGGATATTGCGGGTGTGGTCGAGACTGGTCTGTTTTTGGACATGACAACCGCCATTGTAGTCGGCGATGGCAGCGGATCAGTTAAGGTCAAAAAAGCAGGTGATGCGGACTGGAAAACGGACGCGTTTGACATAGACGCGCACGCAGAATTACTAGCAAGGATTGCGCCATGACATATGACTATGACCTCTTTGTAATCGGTGCAGGGTCGGGTGGCGTGCGCGCCTCTCGTTTAGCGTCCGGCACGGGAGCAAAAGTCGCGATTGCCGAGGAATATCGGTATGGTGGAACCTGTGTTATTCGAGGCTGTGTTCCGAAGAAATTAATGGTTTATGCGTCTGAATTTGCTGAAACTTTCGAAGATGCCTTGGGGTATGGCTGGACCGTTGGAGAAACAGAGTTTAGCTGGTCAAAATTCATGGCCGCCAAAGACGCAGAGATTGATCGATTAGAAGCAATCTATGGCAAGATATTGGGCAACGCCGAGGTCAAAACCTATGACGCGCGGGCCACTGTAACGGGGCCAAATTCAGTAAAGCTGTCGACGGGCGAGGAATTCACGGCCAAGACCATTCTAATCGCAACAGGCGGACGTCCATTTGTCCCAGCGATTAGCGGAGCAGAGCATGTCATCACGTCAAACGATATATTTAATCTGAAAACCCAGCCTAAACGCGCGTTGGTCATTGGCGGCGGTTATATCGCCTGCGAGTTTGCCTGCATCCTGAATGGGTTGGGGACCGAAGTGACACAGTATTATCGCGGCGAGCAGATTTTGCGTGGATTTGACAATGAAGTGCGCGATCACGTGGCCGACGAGATG
>CALDZS010000279.1 GCA_937944065.1 uncultured Amylibacter sp.
CACCAGTGGCAAAGAAGCCTAAAGTGGTTGAAAAACCGAAACCTGCCGTTGTGGCGATAAAGCCCAAACCCGCACCAGTTAAGGCCAAGCCAGCACCTGCTGCAAAGCCGCAACCACCCAAGCCGCCTCGGAAAAAGGCAAGTACACCCAAAGGTGCGTGTGCCCAAAAGAACAGTGGTATTGTGTTGCGAACATCAGCGAAGGTGCGTGTTTTGGCATCTCCAGGCGGGAAGACATTGCTACATTACAACCCGAACGTTTCGATCAGTAACGTGATCGCCGACAGGGGTGGTTTTTACGTACTACGGATACGTAGCGGTGGCGGATCAGTGTGCGGATATGTGCGTAAAACCAATGGTGTAAAGCGCATCAGATAGGGTTACTTAAAGTGCGAGGCGGTTTTCACATATCCCGAAACTTATAATCTTATTCCTTGAAACCGTTCGTTTTTAGCAAAGGTCGAATTGCTATTATTTGACCGCTGATCCAATGTCCAAAAAAACTAAAAGGATTTGGACGTGGCTCGCAATTATCTTAAAAAAGCTGAAAAAACATCTCGGACGGACGCAACTGACGTTCAAGCTATTGTAAAAGACATTCTTGACACGATCGAGGCTGGCGGAGATGCGTCTGCGTTGGAATACGCCGCGAAATTCGACAACTATTCCGGTTCTACAGTTTTGAGTGATGAAGAGGTCGAGACTGCGGTAAAATCGGTTTCGCAAAAAATGCAAGATGACATGAAATTTGCGTATGAGAATATTCGCAAATTTGCAGAGGCGCAAAAAGCCTCGCTTAGCAACATAACCATGGATATCTCGGATGGATTGACCGCGGGCCAGCGCGCAATTCCAGTTCGCGCTGCAGGGTGCTACGTTCCGGGTGGACGGTATTCACATGTGGCGTCTGCATTGATGACTGTGACAACAGCCAAGGTCGCCGGTGTTGGTCACATCACAGCGTGTTCACCGCCCCAAGGCGAAGCAGGGGTGCATCCGGCCATCGTTTATGCGGCAAAGCTAAGTGGCGCTGACAAGATACTGTCTATGGGGGGCGTTCAAGGTGTCGCAGCCATGACATTTGGTCTATTTGGTCTGCCGCCAGCAGACATCATCGTGGGCCCAGGGAACCAGTTCGTGGCAGAGGCTAAACGTCAGCTGTTCGGGCGCGTCGGCATAGATATGATTGCGGGTCCAACTGACAGCTTGATTTTGGCGGATGCAACAGCGGATGCTGAAATCGTGGCCGTTGATTTGGTCGGCCAAGCAGAGCATGGATATAACTCTCCGGTTTGGTTGGTAACGGATGACAAAGCTTTGGCGCGTACGGTTTTGGCGCGGGTGCCAGAACTGATTGAGACACTACCAGAGATAAACAAAGAAAACGCGACCGCCGCCTGGCGTGATTATGCCGAAGTTATCGTCTGCGATAATCGTGAAGAAATGGCGGCAACGTCTGACGACTACGCACCAGAGCATTTGACCGTGCAGGCAGATGATTTGGATTGGTGGCTTGGGCGTCTGGAATGCTACGGATCGCTGTTCTTGGGCGAAGAGACGACAGTTGCATATGGTGACAAATCTTCGGGCACAAACCACGTTTTGCCAACATCTGGTTCAGCGCGCTATACTGGTGGTCTGTCTGTTCATAAGTATATGAAGGTCGTGACGTGGCAACGCGCGACCCGCGAGGGTGCCAAACGTGTGGCCGAAGCAACTGCGCGGATTTCCCGCTTAGAGGGTATGGAAGGTCATGCGCGCACTGCGGATATCCGTCTGAAGAAATATTTCCCTGGCGAAAATTTCGATCTATCAGCAGAGGATTGATCCCATCATGAAAGCACTCGTTTACACTGGCGTTAAGCAAATGACATTTCAAGATGCAGCCATGCCAGTGGCTGGTGCGGACAACCTGATCGCGATCCGATCTGTTGGTATTTGCGGGTCGGATATGCATGCCTATCTTGGGCATGATGATCGACGCCCCGCGCCTTTGATCTTGGGGCACGAAGCCGCGGGTGACGTGATCGAGGGGCCGTTGAAGGGCGCTCGGGTGACCATTAATCCTTTGGTCTCTTGCGGAACATGTGAGTTTTGTTCTTCGAGGCGTGAAAACCTATGTACAACGCGTTCTATTATCTCGATGCCGCCGCGAGAGGGGGCGTTCTCGCAGTACCTGACAATGCCCAGTTCTAATCTGATCACGGTTCCAGACACTGTCAGCTTTGACCATGCGTCACTGGCCGAACCCTTAGCGGTCTGTTGGCATGGTGTGCGTTTGGGACTAGAGGCGAACTTTGCGTCTGCGAAAGATTGCAAATGTTTGGTAATAGGCGGCGGCGCAATCGGGCTTGGATCAGCATTGTCTTTGCAAGTTCTTGGGGCGCCGAATGTGACGTTGATCGAGCCCAACGAGGCGCGCCGAGATGTGTGTTTGGTTGCTGGCGTTCCTGTGGTTTGCGATCCTAAATCGGGTGATTTACATCCTTCCGACTATGACATTGTCATTGATGCCGTCGGGTATGGTGGTACCCGTGCAGATGCGAGCAAGTTTGCAAAACCTGGTGGTGTCATTGTGCATATTGGGCTTGGTGATAGCAAAGAAGGTTTGGACATCCGAAAACTGACGCTACAGGAAATCACGTTTATCGGCACCTACACGTATACTGTGAAGGATTTCAAAGACACAGCCGACGCAATATTCGACGGCAGATTTGGGGCACTGGATTGGATAGAAACACGTCCACTAAGTGAAGGCGCGCTGGCTTTTGAGCAAATCCTAAATGGACAAGTCGGTTCACCCAAAATTATTCTTCATCCTTGATAAACAATGCCGACTGTAATGTTGTGGCTGCCTCTAGCAGGACATGTTTGTTCTGCTCCATCGATGTGACACTCAGCCTTTGGACGGGGCCGTGAAACGCCAGTGATGCAACAAATCTATTGCGATGATCCATGACTGGAACCGCGATCGCCAGCATTCCCTCCATGAATTCTTCATTATCTATCGCATAACCGCGCTTGGCACATATCGCGACATCATCCAGTAAACTTTCCTTGGTGACATGGGTGCGTTTGGTCAGCTTTTCTAAATCCAATCCATTCACGAAGTCATGACGTGCCTTCTTCGACAATGTTGACATGAAACATTTCCCAGAAGCTGTGCAATGAAACGGTACGTTTGTCCCCACAGGTAACTGGATACGAAACGGCCAATTTGTTTCTATTCGATCTAAATAGTGCATACCAGTTTCTTCGGGGACGGCGTAATTCACGGCTTCGCCAACTTGCGCGGCAACCTTTGTCATTATCTGATGGCGGACAATATGAAACCGTGATGCGTGCAACAGCCCTGATCCCATTAACCGCAAGCGTCTAGAGGGGCGAAAGTGTTTTCCGTGGGCATCCCGGATTAAAAAGCCTTCTGATTCCAATGTCGACACTAAGCGGTGAACGGTTTGCTTCGGCAATCCAATATCTGCATTGATTTCTGTCGCGGTTAAGGCTCGGTCAGAGCGACCAATAACCTCTAGAATAAGTAACGTACGCAGGTTTGTGGGGATTCTTTCCGTCATTTATAAACTTTCGCTTGCTCGAATCATCCCTACACTTATAACCTAATTTTTCTAGTAACGGGACAAAAAGTCTCATTATTTGATAAAAAAGAGAATAAGTTGGAATTTGACTACGTTATTGTTGGTGCTGGATCAGCAGGGTGCGCCATTGCGGCTCGGCTGTCCGAAAATGGCAAGCATACGGTGGCGTTGGTCGAGGCGGGTGGTAAGGATACCAACCCTTGGATACATATTCCCGTCGGCTATTTTAAAACAATGGGTAACCCAAAAACCGACTGGATGTATGAAACGCAAAGCGATGAAGGCATCAATGGTCGATCAATTAAATGGCCGCGTGGTCGCGTTTTAGGGGGGTGCAGCTCCATCAATGGTTTGCTGTATGTACGGGGCCAAGCACAGGATTTTGACCATTGGCGACAGTTGGGCAACGAAGGCTGGGACTGGGACAACGTGCTACCGTATTTCAAGAAAGCCGAGAATTGGACTGGTGATGGTAATCAGGATGGATTGCGTGGCAAAGATGGACCGCTATCTGTTTCGCCAACCCGTTTAAGTCGAGACATCGTTGATAAATGGGTCGAGGCAGCGCAGGCTGAAGGGTATCCGTTCAACGACGACTATAATGGCGCTTCGCAAGAGGGAGTTGGCTATTTCCAACTGACCTCTGTCAAAGGTCGCAGGTGCAGTTCCGCGGTGGCCTATTTAAAACCAGCACGTGGACGTCAAAACCTGGAAATCATTACAAACACCCAAACGGAAAAAGTGTTGATCGATGAGGGCCGCGCTACAGGTATAAGGGCTATCCAGAAGGGTAAACCTATCGAAATTAAAGCGCGCAAAGAAGTTATCTTGTCCGCAGGAGCAATCGGGTCACCACAAATTCTGATGCTATCAGGCGTGGGTGATCCCGCAGAGTTAAAACCGCACGGAATAGACGTACTGACAGAACTAAAGGGCGTTGGGAAAAATTTACAAGACCATCTGCAGGCGCGA
>CALDZS010000280.1 GCA_937944065.1 uncultured Amylibacter sp.
CGATTACCGTTGTGATCACGCAGCTCTATCCCCGCAAAGATCATACCCAGTGTGGCAGACTTGCGGTGCAGCATATAGGCGCGATAGCCAAAGTTTATAGCAAACATTGCGACAATCGCGAACAGCGCCGTCAAGCCAAGCGTGACCAGGATCGACGCCAGATACAACAGCCAAAAGACCACCATATCAATGACCCAAGCCAGTAGGCGCTTGTACGGGACACCTGCATAGAACTGCGCGTCCATTTGCGGATCAGGCAGGCCCGACAGGTCAAATTGATTATTAATCATTTAGGAATTCCATAACTTTGCCCGCAGATTATGCGGGCAAAGCGGCGCAGGCTCAATAGGGGAGAATTTAACCCGCGTTTGGGAAGACAGGTTAGCTGGTTGCTTTGACCTGTTTTTCACGGTTGGACATGAACTCGTCAAATTCCGATTTATCCTTGGCATCGCGTAGACGCTGCAAGAATGACTGGAAAGATGATTGTTCTTCTTCCAACCGTGTCAGTGTGTCCTGTTTATAGGCATCAAACGCCGCATTGCCTGTGTTGGAATGCATTTTGCGCTTTGATCCTGAACAGCCAAAAAATGATCTCGACATTCTATTGCTCCATAACATGTAAAATAAAACCGCAAGGCCTAGGGGCCAAACGAAGATGAACCCAAGGATCATCACAGTTAACCAAGCGCCTTTACCCTTGGCGTCCAGCGCGTCGGTAACGGATCTGAACCAAGATGTAGCAGTGGTTGACATAGGTGGGGGTGTTCCTTTCAGTTTGGTTTCGGTTACGAGAATAATGTAAATGTTATTCACATTAACATATGTAGCAGGTGATTTTGGAAATACAAGGGGGCAGGGCAGAAAATCGGCAATCTGAGGCGCGAGCAGAATGCTGCTTGCGGCTCAGCATCTGACACAAAGACCAACAATTATGAATTTGATACCCAGATGTAGATGCGCAAACCCGCTTGATATAGGTCAATGTGTGTCAGTCTCATCAAGAGTATTTTGGATCAACAGATTTAAGATAATCAACAGGAGACGTGGCTATGTATAAGAAAATATTGGTTCCAATTCTTTTCGATGAAGGACATGATACAAAAGCATCCTATGCCGCGGCTCAGGCGTTGGCAGACAAAGATGCGACGTTCACGGTATTACACGTGATGGAGACTGTGCCGAATTACGTTATGCTGGAAATCCCCAGCGAAGTTATGGAAAAAACGCGCGAAGAGGCCCAGAACCAGTTGGTCAAATCAGCCAAAGGCTTGCCGAATGCGCAACCCGTTCTGATCGGCGGATCCTCTGGCAGAGCAATTGTGGATTATGCCAATGACAATAATTACGATTGTATTGTCATCGCATCCCATAAAATGGGGTTTGCGGACATATTCCTAGGTTCAACCGCGGCGAAGGTTGTCCGCCACGCCAAATGCTCTGTTCATGTTATTCGTTAACGATGGTGATTGACCAAGAAAACTGCGCGCTACCCGTCTTTCGGCAAAACACCCAAACCACGTAAATATACGCCAATCCCGCTTTCGATAATCTCTTCTGGTGTGAAGGGTGACCGTGCGCCTGGCTCGCCGCGTGCAAACAGCTCTACTACACCGTGGGACATCGCCCATATGTGCTGGCTGACCATCAACGCGGGCGGGCGTTTATCCTGTGGAATGGATTGCAACATCTCTTCACAGGCTTTGGTCAGCGATGCAAAGGCGCGGTTGGCTGCATCTGACAGCTCTACCGACGCATTAATCGACAGGCCACTTTCGAACATGCAAATATAATGGCCAGGATATTTGCGTGCAAACGCTTGGTAGGCTTGCCCCGTTTTGCCGAAGGCTGCGATGGCTGATCCTTTGCCTTTGTCATAGGCAAACTCCATCAAATCGGCGAATATATTGAACCCCTGCAACGCAATCTCTGCGATGATCGCTTCGCGGCCTTCAAAATGACGATAGGGGGCGGCAGCGGACACGCCAGCGGTTTTCGCAGCTTCTGCCATAGTAAACCCGTTGGGGCCCTTTTGCTCGACCAATTTTATAGTCGCTTCAATCAGTGCCTGTTTCAGGTTCCCGTGATGATAGCCTTGCTTAGCCAATGATTTCGGGGCCGCCTGTGATTTTTGGGTCTGGGCGCATCACGACTTCATCGTCGCGCTGGGTATAATTGATTTGAGATAGAACAGTTTTAATGGCGGCGATGCGCGCGCGCTTCTTGTCGTCTGTACGCACGACGGTCCAAGGTGCATGTTTGGAATGGGTCTGCGCAAAATTCTCGGCAATAGCTTTGGTGTATTCATCCCATTTATACAAACCTTTGACGTCGATGCCCGACAATTTCCACTGCTTCAGGCGATCACCCTCGCGTGAAAGGAAGCGGCGCAATTGTTCGGCACGCCCAACATTTAACCAAATCTTGATCAGGATGATGCCGTCATCAACTAACATGTCCTCGAACTCGTTTACTTGCGCAAAGAAATGCCCGCGTTGTTCGTCTGTGCAAAAGCCGAATACTTTTTCGACCACAGCGCGGTTGTACCAAGAGCGGTCAAATAAAGTAATACAGCCAGCAGATGGCATGTGTTGGACATAACGCTGGAAATACCATTGGCTGCGTTCTGTATCCGTTGGTTTTGACAGGGCGACTATCTTGGTTGACCGTGGGTTTAGGTTTTCACGAAACCGTTTAATTGTACCACCTTTGCCCGCTGCATCACGTCCTTCGAACACGACGGCCACGCGCGCGCCTGTTTCTTGTGCCCAAGATTGCAGTTTGACCAGTTCGACCTGCAGGTCATCCATGATCTTTTCATACTCTTTGGTCTTGATCGGGGCATCATATGGAAAGTTGGGATCAAGAATGCCTTTCTTGTCAGCAACCTTGATCGCCTTGCGGATGTTCGCAGGTGCGTGATTGTCATAAAATTCCGAGATTTGGCCGATAATGTCCGAAGTCATAGTAGATGCACCCTTTGTTTTGCGGTGATTATGAGGATAGCGCGCCCACTGCGCAAGCCTATCGCGCGTGCAATCTGTCCAAGGCTGCCACGAGCAAGTCCGTCGATAAGATATAGGTGCCATGCCCCATACCCTTCAGACGGGTATAGTTGATGGCGGGCACTTTGGCTTTCATCACATCGGCATGCACAGACACGGGCAAAGTTTCGTCTGCGTCGCCGTGGATCATCTCGATTGGCAAAGACAGTTCGCCGTATCGCTGCGACATCGTTTTGACCGCAGGTAACAGACGCAACACTTGGCGCGCATTGGCGCGGAATGATTTTGGTCGCACAGTTAATGGCACGCCCACATGATCGATAAATCCTTTGGGCGGCGTTTGCGGGCTGAATACCGAGCCATAGGCCTTACGCACGAAGTTTGGTGGCACAAGGCCAGCAACAATCCAATTGAATGGGTAATTGATCACCGGCTTGCCTGCCAGGTGATACATCGTGGCGACGGGGCCGGTCCATGGGTTGGATACGGCAGACACCAAGGTCAGGCCGTCGAACATTTGCGGTTGATCCAAAACCCATTGCAAAGACACTGCCCCGCCGAAAGAATACCCCAGAAGGGTGGCTTTCTTAATTCCCAGCTTGCTCGCAGCCGCCTGCAAAACCTGCGCTTGATGGGTTAGAGTAGCCCCTTTGCGGTCAAACACATCGGTGTATCCATGGCCGGGTCGGTCAAAGGCAAACACCGTGTAGCGATCTTGCAGTTTTGGGATCAACGCGAACGTCCAGTCGCGCAGATTTCCACCAGCGCCGTGCAGCAAGATGATGACAGGTGCTGTGCCCATCGGCTGACCTGCTTGGATGTAATGTACGCTGCCGCCATCAAGTTGAACGAAGTTTCCAATCGCTGGAAATTGCTTTTCGGCACGCCCTGCGGCGCTTGCAGAAAATGTTGACGAAGTAACATTAAAAAGGGTGCAAATAACCGCAGCCCAAACCGTGGCTTTAATCATCAGTCGTGCCGATCTTGTTGATATCAAACGGCGTGGTCTGATAAATCTCGTTTATCCAATTGCCATATAAGAGATGTCCGTGCGACCGCCAACGATTGGTCGGCTCTTGCGCGGGGTCATCGTCGGTATAGTAATTCTGTGGAATATTGATCGGTGTGCCATTGGCCACGTCACGATCATACTCTTGTTTCAACGTGTCATCATCATATTCGAAATGGTTGAAGACATAGATCGCGTTATGCGCTTCGTCTTGCACCAAACACGGCCCCGTATCGGCAGAGCTGATGAGTGTTTTCAATCCATCTGCACGGTCGATGTCGCCAGCGTCAACCTCTGTCCAGCGGCTGACAGGCATCACTAGATCATCCGAGAAACCGCGCAAAAGCGGCGAAGACGCGTCATTGGTGCGATGACGAAAACACCCAAACGCCTTGGCGTCCAACATCCGTTTGTCGATGCCATGCAGATAGTAAATCATCGCCATGCCACCCCAGCACACACCGAAGGTTGAATGCACATTGGTTTGCGTCCAATCCATCACCTGTTTCATTTCGTCCCAATAAGACACATCTTCGAACGGCAGGTGCTCAATTGGTGCACCCGTGATGATCAGACCGTCAAATTTACGATCTTTGATGTCTTCAAAGCTGGTGTAGAATGCTTCCATATGATCAGCACTGGTGTTTTTGGACGTATGTTCAGTCATCCGGATCAGGGTCAGGTCGATTTGCAATGGCGTCGCACCGATCAGACGGGCAAACTGTGTTTCCGTCTGAATTTTCTTCGGCATCAAGTTCAACAACCCGATTTGCAAAGGCCGAATATCCTGCCGCTCCGCGTCGCCCTTGGACATCACATACACGCCTTCGCTTTGCAAAACGTCAAAGGCGGGCAGTTTGGATGGGATGGTGATGGGCATTGGGTGGACTTTCGTTAAGGCATTAATATGTGTCTAAAACTTGCGCAATCAAGTCATAGAAATCTTGGCTGTCTTTGACGCGGTGCAAATCGTCGGGTTTAACAGAGATGCCCCAGTGTTTGGCGATCTGCGCATAACGCGGAAGACGGTCTTCTAGCAATTGACGATAGCCCCACAGGATAAACGCATTGGGATCGACTTTGTCTGCCTTTATGTCAAACTCTGTCAGATAACGGTTCCAGCATTGAATCAAGAATTCCTCGCGGTAATACATCGGTTTTGGGTCTCGTGCAAAGCGGTCTACCAGCGTTTCTGTATGGCTCTCGTCGCCTTCCAACCAGACGGGCAGGACATGCTGACATATGTTCGACAGTACAGGGTCGGCTTTATCCAAGGGATCAACCACCTCGACCATCGATCCAGACGTGTCACATATGAAGTGGTCATAGTCATACAGACGCTTGGCGCGTTCAATGAAATGCACCGTGTCGATCATTGAATTAATCTCTGCATCACGGTGTAGACGTTGACGGCGCAGATATTCTTCAAACGGTATTCCGCCTTTGGAAGTATCACCAGGCTTGCCCAGATAAGTTGACAACGGCGACAGATCAGAGAATTTCATATTGGCTGCAATATAAATTGCATCTGACCGCAGTAGATCCGCCAGAAACGGATTGCGCATCGCCTCTGCCTTGAAATTATCTGCGATATGCTCGCCCATATAGCGCGTGCCGATACGGTAATCGACGCTGTAGTGAAACCAATCACCGCCTTCGCGTAACATCTCGCTGATATGGGTTTTGCCCAGTCCTGACATGCCAAACAACATCACGCGCTTGGCGCGCGCATCGGTCCAGTCTTTTGCAGAATTATACAGCATGACGTTGCTTTCTTGGTGGTTCCACCCCCCTAAACCAAACTTTAACGCCTATTTCAATCGTGCTTGCGAAAAGCGCGCGAAAAGCCTGCCGTCTATGACAATCATGCCCACCGCGATTAGGGCAAAGCCAGCATAGGCAGACACAGGTAAAGTTTCGTTCAGGATGATCGCGCCCCAGAACACCGCGAATGGAGCGACCAATAAGGTAACTAGACTGGAATTTCCGCTGCCCGACAGTTGGATGGACTTATAGTAGAGCAGGTAGGCCATTGCTGTTGCAGGGATACCCAAGAACAGCATGGCACCGTAGGTTGCTGGGGTCAGATTGGCGCTGGGCAGGCCGTGCAGATACAGCGCAACAGGTACGATTATCAGGCTAGAACAGGTCAACATGCCGATTGCCGCGCTGATTGGGTGCAAATCGGACAGGTGTTTGCGCGACCAAACTTTGGCAAGGCCGTAAGAAAAGCTCGACCCTAGAAGCGCTAGTTGCGCCACAGAACGCAGATCGAGCTTTTCCAGCGCTTGCCAACCGATGATCACACAGACACCAGCAAAGCCCAAAGTGACGCCTAACGCTTTGTTAACCGTCAACCGCTCGTCGGAATAGAATATCGCGGCTAGTAAAATGCCAAAGAATGCGGTGGTGGCGTTAAAAATGCCCGCCAGACCGCTTTCAATATGGGTTTGCGCCCAGATGATGAGTGAAAACGGAATGACATTGTTCAACAGCCCCATGACCATCAATGATCCCCATATCTTTGTGCCTGTTGGGAATGCCCACAGAGGATACTTTTTGGAGACTATTAGGATCACAATTGCCAATGTAATTGAACCGATCAACACGCGCAGTGCGACGATGGTAAAGACTTCAAGTTCTCGCAGGGCAAGCGAAAAGCATAAAAAGCTGCCGCCCCAGATGAACGCCAAAGCACCCATGACCAGCCAGCCTTGAAAGTTCATGGATTTTTGCGGGCTCATGTTGTTACTTTCAGACCGGTCTTAGGATCGCTCAACAAATTCACATAATTGGCGGCAAAGATAAGGATCGCGCCGCTGATAACCCAAACATCTATGCCTTCATTATAGAAGAAATATCCGATGAAGGCGATGATCGGTAACCGTGTGAAATCTACCGGCGTGACCACCGTGGCAGGGGCGAGTTGTAATGCTTTTGTGATGCAAAAATGTGCTACCAAACCGCCAATCCCGATGATTATGATCCAAGGCAAAGTTGCAATGGACGGCAAAGCTATATCGCCATCATAGCCAGCGCAGACAAGGGCGAAGACCAACTGCATTCCCGTCAGCCAGAACATAATGCAAGTGATGGTCGCGGTTCGGGTCAACTTCTTTGTACAAATCGTCGTGGCTGCAAAGCCTAGCGCACAAAGCGCGGCTGCGATGATGCCGGGGGAAAAACCCGCCATCCACGGACGCGTTACGATCAATATCCCCAAGAACCCCGTGAAAACAGCGCCTACGCGCAATTTTGTCAGGCGTTCACCCAATAAAAACGGCGCGGCCAAGGTGACCCAAATCGGCACCGAGAATTCGAATGCAAATAGCTGTGCAAAGGGGATCAAGGTCACTGCAAAAAACCAAAGGTTTTGTCCTATAAAATGGGCTAGGTTGCGGAAAAAATGCAAACCAAGCCTGTCGCGGTTTACTTGGTTAAACGTTCCAGCAAAATTGGCGATGATCAGAACAATGACAAAGCCAATCAAGGATCGAAACAACATGATCTCGAACGTGTCCAGTTCGAAACTTACTTCGCGTCCACCCACGGCCATCGCCGAAAACGAAATGATGGCACCCAACATCCATATAGCGGCGCGCACGTTATCACTCATTTGGGGGTCCCTTCATTCGTTGCGACGCTACGCCACTTATGGCGGGATGCAATCAGTTTTTCGAGATTGATTGTAAGTTTTAATTATTAGGCTAGGTTCCCAGTATGAAATTGATTTCCTTGATACTCGTCACTGGTGCATTAATCGGC
>CALDZS010000281.1 GCA_937944065.1 uncultured Amylibacter sp.
CCCACGCTGCTCGAACCAATAGTATACAAGCTGCTTGCTTGTACCTTTTTGAATGACCGCACGGTTCACAAAAAAGCTGCCATAGTCGGCGGCGGCGCTGTCGATTTGATAGGGTTCCAAAGAGTATATTTCCCAACCACCCACAGGCAGACACACCTCTGGTGAGTGAATGCCAGATCCGTTCGTTTGGTTCTCGTAAAACTCGACAAACATACTGACCGAGCTTTGGTTTTGGGGATGCAGATATTGTATGTTCAAATAGTCGCTGGCGTCCAAAACATCCTCGATCTCGGCGTCCAAGGGAAGTGAATAACCGCGCCATTCATCAATGTCGCGCGAAAACAAAGAAAAGGGTTCTCTATCAATCACAACGGCCTCGGGATTGCCTTTCAGTGTCCAAGCTGCAGAGGCCGCAAAAGTTATCAGGGTACCTATCATCAGTGCTTTTGAAGCGCGAATTCCGAAAACACGTGAAAGGATTGGCGCAAAATCGGTTGTATCCAAATCGATTGCTTCGGTTAATGGCAATGGATCTTTGGTCAATCGTTGCAAACCAATTGCCATTAAAAACAGGATTCCGATGCAGGCTAAAAAGATCACCCAGCCTTCGAAAAAATGCAAAAACCCTTCGGCTTGTGAAATACCATAGCGATCAACCAAGACGCCAATGATGCCAATACGCACAGAGTTAACTAGAACCGTCAGCGGTGCCGCAGAGATTAATAATAGAGCTTTGTGCCAAATTGGCCCGCGGTAAAGGATCGCAAAAAGGTAAGAGAAGCTGAGGATCGGAAATAGATACCGCAGTCCAGAGCAAGCTTCCGCGACCTGTAGTTTGTAAACGCCCAGATCAATTATGTTTCCTTCGAGGAACACGGAAACGCCAAGCGCGTTGATGATCCAAACACCGACCTGAGACGAGATCAACTGCAAGAATATCGTTAGCTTCCAATATAGAATCTGGGGCAGGGGCAACATAAAGATAAGGTGTAGAACCGGCAGCTGATGGGTTCGACCGCGTTTCCATCCGAACAAAACCAGGACGACGCCACCGACCCAAAGGATCATTGCGTATGTCACAATATCCGCGATTTTAGCCAAGTTTCCGCCAATCGCCAACACCATTGCAAAAGCAATGACCAGAACGCCTGGCCATCGATCGGTCACTGTTTCTTGCGTCGCTGGGGCTTGGCGCAACTCTCGCAAGAAAAGATACAAAGATACTATCGGGATAAGTGGACCGTGACTGTATTCGGGGGTCGACCAAGCGCCGATCAACGATGTGATGCCTATCCAGAAAATAGGGATTGAGGCAGCTACCAGCAGAAAAAACCAACCAAAGCCCGCGGACATAAATCCGTAGGCTGACGGGCGCGGTGATGCTATTTGTTCATTTCTAGGCATTTATTTTTCTGCGCGTCGGCTGCAATAATAATCAAACCCTCAAGACAATCCAAACTGATGAACTGTGGTGGCAAAGGCTGGCCCACCTTACTCTGATATTGGGCGGCAGAGTAATTAAAAACTAGTACTGATAAGAAAAGCTACGTCTAATCGATAGAAAGATTTCGTTTGAATTTGTTTTTCCTGCAATTTCGGCATTTCTCTCCCGAAAGATATACCCTGCCTCCATTCCCCAATCAGGTGTCAGTTCAAAGAAATATGAAGGCTTAATATCAAAAGTTTCTATTTGTTCGATCGATCCATCGCCAGCATCGGACGTCCTGGCGTAATTTAGCCCCAAACCGAATTTGGATGTCGAACTTAAGTCGGTAGAGTAATTGAGACCCGCCTTCGTTGTTCGGAAATCATTGCCAACCGTGCTTGTAGCGAAGCTTTGTGAAAAAGATGCGGCCAGATCGCCGGAAGGCAATTGATATTCTGCTAGTAAACTACCAATCAAATCTGTGCTGTCAGACGGACCCCGCGTCGCGCCAATGCTAAACATGAACATATTGCTTGGCGTTTCATAGCTTCTGCTGAGGCTTAGCGATGAACGGGTGCCGGAAATGGATGCTGTCTGGTCAAAAACAAGAGACGCAGACCCCGTTCTAAATATCCGTGTTACACCCAACGATCCCGTGGTGTCATCAGACTCTGTTACCAACCCAGTCGCACCGACTGTGGTCGCTATAATTGAATCACCAATCTCGGCGTCAAGTTCCCAGACTGGGTTTATGGAATACGTGATTCCGACCGAGGTGTCCTTGGTTCGTCGTTCTGTCATGCCTGCATCGGACGCCGTATAGTCCTTTAAGCCAAAACGCAATCGACCTTCGATTACTTGGGACAATCGCAGCTTGGCCGTGATTGATGCGCGGTTGGTTTCGGAATCAAATAATCGCGCATCGGTCGTGTCCGAATATTCAATTGCAGAGTGACCAACAGAGATTTCCAAACCGAAAGGGCCCGCAGTGTTCAAATCGAGTGTAAAGCCAATAGAACGATTTTCTCTAGTACCATTGTCGATGACCAAATCTGTTTCATCTGGGTCTTCAATAATCCGCAAGGGATCAGTGAAATTTAACTGCTCACGATTGATCCGAGCATCACCGCTAAAGCTAGCAAATGCGCCTTCACGTCTATATTGCAACGAGACATCTGGATCATCCAAGGAAACGTCACTGCTAGCGTTGGGCAAGTTCTGGAACCGCGCCACGCCGACTGCGTTCAAACTGAAGCTTTGGATTGGGGTAATGTTTACAATGCCAAAGGTTAGTGTGTTGTCCAGCAAAGTGGTGGCACCAGCTGGTGAGATTTCAAATGCATAATTGTCATTTACCCGCAACGAGGATTCCACACCGATTGTAACAGTCACACCAGTTTCTGGGCCGTCTTGCGCGAACATAGCCGTCGCGGGTAGCATGGTTAAAACCAAGCCAGTTGTTGCCAAATATGAATGCCTTACCTGTTTCAATTGGTTTCTCGGCTATTCAAAAAGTTTGCGAGCTGGGACCACGATAACATCGCCTTTGTACAACCGTTCA
>CALDZS010000282.1 GCA_937944065.1 uncultured Amylibacter sp.
GAGTGTATTGGGGTAACAAGTTTTGGGGTTCACGTTTCTTGGCTCGGTCGGGCTAGGGGATAATAGCAGTAATTCAGGCATTTCAAGTTTTGCGTCGTACAACTGGGGCAACCAGCCTGTTCTGTATGCGGGGTCTGCAACAACTGGCGATTTATCCTATAATTATATTTACGATGATCGTGGCGCGTCACAGCGCGGCATCACGCAGGCGACTGACACGATGGGTACAAATAGCCTGTCTTCGTTCGAATTGGTGATGCTGAACGAAACGCCTTATCTGCTGACATCGGGTCGGTATGATGACAATGCATCGCTGATTTCCATCAATAGCGACGGCAATTACGGTGCTTCTTTTGATATTTCGGGGACAGGCGATGATTACAGCCGTTTCTTGATGACAGAAACGGTTTATGTGGGTGATCGCGTTTACACGTTCGGTGTCCAACATGGCGCATCTGGGGTTCAAAGCTACCGCATTATGGATGACCTAAGCTTTAAAGATAAACGCGACTATGCCGATACAAATGACACGTTTTTGGGCGATGTCACTGCGATGGACAGCCTTGCCAACAACGGTAAAACATATCTTGTATCTGTCTCTGGGTTCGATGCGGGGGTGCAAAGTTATGTTGTGGGGCAACACGGAAACTTACGTTCCAAAGATCAGGTTTCACCGTTTGATGGCGAAGGGTTTGCATTATCGTCTGATGTCGAGCTGGTGATGGCAGGCGGAGAGATGTTTGCAATTCTTGCCTCTGCTGGCACCGACAGTCTGACGGTTTATCATATGAATGGCGGTGGTCAGTTAACCGAAACCGATCACATGCTGGACACTATCGACACGCGCTTTCGAGATGTGGAAATTGTTGAAAGTGTTACGTTTCAGGGGCGGCCTTATGTATTTGTGTCTGGCAGTGATGATGGCTTGACGGTGTTCGAATTGTTGCCAAACGGTCAGCTAAACCTGATCGAAGTGCTGGCGGATGACTTTCACACAACATTAAACAATATCAAGGCGATAGAGTTGGTAGAGGTGGACGGATCTCTACAGGTGTTCGTAAGCAGCGAAAGTGAAGGCGGTTTTACCCAGTTTAATTACGAACCACCGTCGGCAGGTGATGTTCTGATTGGTGATAAGACCAAGGATGACATGTCTGGCAGCGCGGACAATGATATTCTGATGGGTATGGGCAAAGGCGATGCGTTGGTTGGTGGGGCAGGTGACGACATTCTGGATGGGGGCAAAGGCCGCGATGTTATGGAAGGTGGCTTGGGTGCCGACACATTCATTTTGGCCCCAGACGGACGGCGTGATGTGATTAGCGACTTTCAAAAAGGTCAGGACAAGATTGACGTCAGCCAGTTTGCCTTGGTCGGAGATGTGGAAAGCGTCGAGATCAAATCGCGACCGTGGGGTGCGATTGTGGTTGTTAATGACGAGGTTATTCGGGTTGAAACCGCCGATGGGTCGCGCATCGAAAGAGATGGGCTGTCCAACGACGATTTCATATTTGTTTAAGGTTTAGAATGCCTCTGGTTCTAGACCCATGATCGCATCTGCCCCGGCAACGGCACGAACACCGTGCATTTTGGTCGCTGGAAGTACCCGCGTCATGTAATAACGGCCAGTGATCAGTTTGTTTTTGTAAAACTCTGGATCATCTGTGCCAGCATCCAAGGCCTCTTGTGCGGCTTTGGCCATCTGCGCCCACATCAGGCCAAGACATGTGTGACCGAACATATGCAGGGCATCTGTAGAGCCAGCGAGCGCGGCATTCGGGTTTTTCATACCCTCTTGCATGAAATACATCATCACCGCTTGAAGTTCTTTTGACGCTTCTTTCAGCGGCTCTAAGAAATCAGCACTGATGGCTTCGTTATCTTTATTCTCGGCTATGAAATCTTTGATCATCGCGAAGAACGCCATCACATGCTTGCCGCCGTCTTGCGCCATCTTACGACCTACAAGATCAAGCGCTTGAACACCGTTAGCACCTTCATAGATCATTGCGATACGGGCATCGCGGGTGAATTGAGACATGCCCCATTCTTCGATATATCCGTGTCCACCGTATACTTGTTGCGCTTGCACCGTCATGTCAAACCCGACATCGGTCAGGAACCCTTTAATCACAGGGGTGAGCAAGCTGATAATGCCCATGGCATCTTTGTCGCCACCAACATGACCGCGATCCAGCATGGTTGCACCCCACAGAATAAACGCGCGCGCGCCTTCGACAAAGCTTTTCTGGTTCATCAACATGCGGCGGATGTCTGGATGTACGATCAAAGGATCGGCAGGTCCGTCAGGGTTTTTGGTGCCAGTCACATCGCGCCCTTGCAGGCGATCTTTGGCGTAAGCAACGGCGTTTTGATACGCGGCTTCTGCCTGAGCCAAGCCTTGCATGCCGACGCCCAAACGCGCTTCGTTCATCATGGTGAACATAGCGCGCATGCCTTTATGCTCTTCACCCAACAGATACCCTGTCGCCCCGTCATAGTTCATAACGCAGGTCGAATTGCCGTGGATGCCCATCTTTTCTTCGATGCTGCCAACACTGACACCGTTGGATGTACCAACCTTACCGTCATCGTCGACCAAGAATTTGGGGACGATGAACAAGGACACACCTTTGATGCCATCAGGGCCCCCTGGAATTTTTGCCAAGACCAGGTGGATCACATTGTCAGACAGATCATGATCACCAGCAGAGATAAAGATTTTCTGACCACTGATTTTGAAAGACCCGTCATCTTGCGGCTCTGCTTTTGTGCGCATTAAGCCCAAATCCGTTCCGCAATGCGGTTCAGTCAGGTTCATGGTGCCCGTCCATTCCAGATCGATCATTTTTGGCAACCACTTTGCCTTTTGATCATCTGTTCCATGCACATAAATTGCGCTAATAGCACCGTGCGTTAGGCCCGGATACATGGTGAACGCCATATTGGCACTGCTGAAAATCTCGGCCACCGCTGTGTGCAGGGTGTATGGCATACCTTGGCCGCCATATTCAGGATCAAGGTCTAAACCATTCCAACCGCCTGCACGATATTGATCAAACGCTTCCTTGAACCCTTTAGGTGTGCGAATGATGCCGTTTTCCAAATGGCAACCCTCTTGGTCGCCAGATTGGTTTATGGGCTGCAATACATCACGGGCGATTTTGCCAGCTTCTTCCAGAACCGCACTCGTGAAATCGGGGGTCAATTCGTCGAACCCCTTTATCTTCTCGTCTTGCACTTTCAACAGTTCGTGCAGGATAAAGGCAGTGTCTTTGTTGGGGGCTTCGTAACTTGGCATAAGTCTCTCCGAGTGAAATCAGCATTTGCCATAGACTAGCGCCCAGAGTTTTCTCAAGGAAGTCAATTTTTGCAAAAGCAACGTGACGTAAACGTCAAATTACGTAGTGTGATTTTATCGGCGCGCGCAAACTCGCGATGTAAACATGCAAAGCGCAAGGTTAGCGCCTTCGTTAGCCAAGTTTGAAGTTGATCCATTTGGATAGGTCACTTGACCATCGGTCAGTTCCCATGCGTTGAACCCATCATCGGCCTCTTTAAAGTTGGCAGTAAGCGTGACCGTTCTACCTGATCCTTGAAAATCGCTGACTTTGCGCGACACTTGATAGGTGCTGGAAAACAGGCGTTTCTTGTGTGTAATGCTGAACTTTGTGTTTTGCTGACCGACTTGACAGAATAGAACACGAATTGGGTTTCGCTCTTCGTTGAAACCGTTGGGCGTTATCAGTGCACCCTGTTGCAACTCGGTAGAGTTGGGAACACTATCCCATAC
>CALDZS010000283.1 GCA_937944065.1 uncultured Amylibacter sp.
TATTACGAAAATTTGACGTCTAGACCCGCCTATCAAGACCATGTCATGGTCTCTTTCGAACCTCTTCGCTGGGTCCGTCCCTAAAGGAATACATCATGCAAGCACAGCCAACAGCCAGCCATTTCATAAATGGAGAATATGTCGAAGATACTGCAGGGGATGTGATTGAATGCATCTATCCTGCAACGGGCGAGGTTATAGCGAAGCTGCATTCTGCAACGCCTGCAATTATCAATGCCGCGCTTGACGCGGCAAAGGCGGCGCAGGTTGGTTGGGCAAAACTGTCTGGCACCCAGCGCGGCCGGGTTCTGCGGCGGGCTGCGGATATTATGCGTGACCGAAACCGCGAACTGTCGGTACTGGAAACCTTGGACACGGGTAAGCCCATGCAGGAAACCCTGTACGTCGATGCCACATCCGCGGCTGACGCATTAGAGTATTTCGGAGGATTGGCAGGTTCGATCACTGGCGAGCATATTCCGTTGGGTGAAGACTGGGTTTATACCAAACGAATTCCACTGGGCGTATGCGTGGGCATCGGCGCGTGGAATTATCCAACACAGATTTCGTGTTGGAAAGGCGCCCCCGCGATGGCGTGCGGTAATTCCATGGTGTTTAAGCCGTCTGAAATGACACCCCTATGCGCGCTGAAAGTGGCAGAGATCATGATCGAGGCAGGCGCGCCTGCGGGTCTGTTTAATGTCATTCAAGGTTACGGTGACGTGGGTGCTGCGCTGTCCACCGACCCGCGTGTGGACAAGGTTTCACTGACGGGATCGGCCGCCACGGGTAAGAAAGTTTACGCGGCAGCGGCGGCGGGAATGAAACATGTCACTATGGAATTGGGCGGCAAGTCCCCACTAATAATATTTGATGATGCGGACATCGAAAACGCTATTGGTGGAGCTATGTTGGGCAACTTCTATTCCACAGGTCAGGTCTGTTCGAACGGCACACGTGTATTTGTCCAAGAGGGTATCAAAGACGCGTTTATCAAAAGGTTGGCCGAACGCACTGCCGCGATCAAATTGGGTGATCCGATGGACGAAGAAACGCAAATGGGTCCCATGGTGTCTGCGCGTCAACGCGAGATTGTTATGGGGTTTGTCGGCAAAGGTGTAACCGAAGGCGCGACACTGGTCACAGGTGGCAAAGTGATCGACCGAGACGGGTTCTACATTGAACCGACAATTTTTGCCGACGTTACGGACGATATGACTATCGCGCGCGAAGAGATTTTTGGCCCAATCATGAGCATCTTAACCTTTACTGACGAAGACGAAGTCATCGCGCGCGCTAATGATACTGACCTTGGGTTGGCAGGAGGTGTATTTACCCGTGACATTCAGCGGGCCCATCGCGTGATAGATCGGATGGATGCAGGCACTTGCTATATCAATACGTATAATGATGCACCGGTTGAGGCTCCGTTTGGGGGTGTCAAAGGTTCGGGCGTCGGGCGGGAAAATTCCAAGGCAGCCATCGAGCATTATAGCCAGTTGAAAACGGTTTATGTAAAAATGGGTGACGTGGATGCGCCCTACTAATCCTTGGGGGAGGATCGAACATGGAAGCTGACTATGTAATCATCGGCGCAGGATCGGCCGGCTGCGCGTTGGCGTACCGTTTGTCTGAAAACGGCAAACACTCTGTCATCGTGATCGAATATGGTGGAACTGATGCGGGTCCATTGATCCAGATGCCAGCCGCGCTGTCGTATCCGATGAATATGAGCCATTATGATTGGGGTTATAAGTCTGAACCAGAACCGCATCTAAATGGCCGCGAATTGGCGACACCGCGCGGCAAAGTGATTGGTGGATCATCGTCCATTAATGGAATGGTCTACGTACGAGGTCACGCCCTCGACTTTGATCATTGGGAGGCGTCGGGTGCCGCAGGCTGGGCTTACAAAGATGTCCTACCTTATTATAAACGCATGGAGAATTGGCGTAGCGGTGGTCATGGCGGCGACAAAACATGGCGCGGTCGTAAGGGTCCACTGCATGTATCTCGCGGCCCACGCACGAACCCCTTGTTCAAGGCATTTGTGGATGCGGGATCACAGGCAGGTTATCAGGTTACGCTTGATTATAATGGCGAAAAACAAGAAGGGTTTGGTCCGATGGAGCAAACCGTTTACAAAGGTCGCCGCTGGTCCGCAGCGAACGCCTATCTTCGAACAGCATTAAAGCGGGATAATTGCACGTTGATATCAGGGTTGGCGCGGAAGATCGTTATTGAAGATGGACGTGCCTTGGGTGTTGAAATCGATCAACGCGGTTCGGTGCAAGTGATCAAAGCTCGAAAAGAGGTGGTTGTAGCGGCGTCATCGATTAATTCGCCAAAGCTGCTGATGTTATCAGGCATTGGCCCAGCTGCACATTTGAAAGAGCATGGGATCGAGGTTGTGGCAGATCGCCCTGGCGTTGGCCAAAACCTGCAGGATCATCTGGAGATTTATTTGCAGATGGCGGCAAGCAAACCGGTGACCCTATACAAGTATTGGAACCTGATTTCGAAGGCGCTGATTGGCGCCAAATGGCTATTTACCAAAAATGGCTTGGGCGCATCTAATCAATTTGAATCTGCTGCGTTTGTACGCTCGAAGAAAGGCGTCCAATACCCTGATATCCAATATCATTTTCTTCCTATTGCTGTACGCTATGATGGTAAAGTCGCTGCTGAAGGGCACGGGTTTCAGGCGCATACTGGACCGATGCGAAGCGCGTCGCGTGGATCGGTGACACTGCGGTCTGCAGATCCGAAGGACGCGCCAAAAATTCTGTTTAATTACATGAGCAAACCAGAAGATTGGGCAGATTTTAGAACTGCGATCCGATTGACACGAGAGATATTTGCACAAAAAGCGTTTGTGCCGTTTGTAAAACACGAAATCCAACCCGGCGCGGATTTGCAATCGGATGAACAGTTAGATGAATTTCTAATGGAACATGTCGAAAGCGCGTATCATCCATGCGGTACTTGTAAAATGGGCGCGTCCGATGACCCCATGGCGGTGGTTGATCCCGAGTGTCGCGTTATCGGTGTGGATGGGTTGCGCGTCGCCGACAGTTCGATTTTTCCGCGCATCACTAACGGTAACCTGAATGGTCCTTCGATTATGACGGGGGAAAAAGCAGCAGATCACATTTTAGGCAATGGCATGCTTTCGCAATCAAACGCTAAGGCTTGGGTGCATCCTGATTGGGAAAACCAGCAAAGATAAAAGAAAGGCGCAAGGGATACCCTTACGCCTTTAATTCATTTTTGTTACAATGCGTTAAACGCTTTCGTTGATCCAATCAGCAAGCGCTGCTTTTGGCGCTGCACCAGTCTTATTCGATACAACCTGTCCATCTTTGAACATGAACAATGCGGGGATGCCGCGGACGCCCATTTGCGCTGGCGAATTCGGGTTTTCGTCGACGTTGATTTTAACGATCTTAACTTTACCGTCATATTCCGCTGCCAACTCTTCGAGTGATGGACCGATTTGTTTACATGGCCCACACCATTCTGCCCAAAAATCCACCAATACGGGGATGGTGCTGTTCGTGACTTCTGCTTCGAATGTAGCGTCCGTTACTTTAACTGTTTCTGCCATTGGTTTGGCTCCTGCTCTATTTGATTATATCTTGCCATAACCTAGGAATGGTCATGGCTATCGTCAAGATGTTCCGCCCTATCCAAAGCGTCGATCACTAACTTGTGCGGAATTGACATAAGCTGAGCAGTCTTTGTCCACAAGATCGAAATGTTAATTTCTCGATCTTTGTAAATTTGCGATAGCGCCTCGCGATAAGCGCCCATTTGCGCCAACAGCCCATCGGGTATTTGATCTGCCGAAGTGGGCACCACGGCATTGCTTTTATAATCGACGGCCAAAACCATTTCGGGGGTTACGATCAACCGGTCAATAACACCATATAAACGTACATCGTTTTTGCTGGGCAAGTTTGTAGCAATCGGGACTTCTGCCATGGTGCCATCTGCGAATAAATGCGCAAGGTTTGGCGCTGTTAAAACTGTCGAAGCTTCGGCCAATAGCAGGTCGATTTCATTCTCGGATATGTCTGCGTTGAGACCACGCAGGATAGATAAAGCGGTGGTTGGCCATACAGACGATTCTGTGTTTGGTAACTTTTCTAACAACAAATGTATTTGCGTTCCACGAGCGGTAGCCGCATCGGTATCAAGACCTTCGCCGGCAAGTGCTTTTGCGCCAGACAATTTGCTGGGATTAAGAATAGCGTCTTTCTGTGCTGCCCTTGGTGCCTTCTCTAGTAACCAACTTGGCAGTCTATCGGTAGCCGTGGTTGCATTTCTGTCGCCTAACATATGCGGCATTTTCTGCCAGAGTTCGTTTTGCACAGACTTGATTTTGCCGATCTCGGGAATATCTAACATCAAAGGTGACAAGGCATCTACGCCACGATCCACGCGGTCATACCAACAGGTCGCGTCTTTGTCCCGCTTGCCAGCCCCGCAGATAATCAACCAGTTTTTCGCACGGGTCAAAGCCACGTATAACAACCGCATGCGTTCGCTTTCGGACAGATGCTTTATATGCTCGACCAGACCTTTTTGTTCGTCACCTGCCTCGTCGCTGCGGGCCTTCCAATGGATCAGTCCACCATCCCATTCTTGCAATGCGTTGCGATCTTGGTTTTGTCGATGTTGGGTTTCAGGCAAAATCACAATTGGTGCTTCCAGCCCTTTTGCACCGTGCACAGTCATCACGCGGACCTGATCTGGTGCGCTGTCCAGTTGGCGCTTCGCCACCATCTCGTCTGCCTCAAACCATCCCAGAAATCCCGTTAGGGTCGGTGGTGCTATCTGCTCGAAATTCATCGCTTGGAACAACAACTCGTCTATTCCATCTTCGGCCTCGGCCCCTAGGCGAGCGATCAGGTTCTCGCGCCCATTATGGTGGGACAGCAGCCTTTCTATCAACTCGTAGGGCCGCAACAGATCGGTGTGACGATTAAGATCATGCAGGATGTTATGCGCCTGTTCAAACTGGTGGGCCTTGTCGCGCAAAGCAGCCCACAATACCCCCTGACGGCCATGGGCCAGCGTGAACAGATCGCTTTCAGTAAAACCTAACAATGGCGATCGTAATGCCTCGGCCAATGATAGATCGTCTTCTGGCGTTGCTAGGAATTTCAACAATGACAGAATATCGCGCACGGCCAATTCCGCGCCGACCTTGAACTTGTCCGCGCCTGCCACGTTGATATCGTTGTTCTTTAGCGCGCGAATGATGTGGGAAAACAGATCGCTGCGTCGCTGGACAAGAATTAAAATATCGCCCTCGCGCACACGTCGGGGCGGCTCGTTACCCTCTTGAATAGTCTCCCCAGTATCCAGCAGTGTACGGATTTGGCCGGCGATCTGATTAGCTAGCTTTTGGTTCACATCGTCAGGCGCACCGCTGTCCAAAGGGGTAAACCATTCTGTCTCAATGGTGTCTGTCGACTTTTCTAGAAATGGCCAAATATCGATGCGACCAGGTGTTTGATCAAAAAATGCAATATGTTCAACATTTTCTACAAACAAGTCCGTTTCGGTTTGATTGAATATCGTGTCGACCAATCGCATGATAGGTGGCGCGGAACGGAATGAATATAACAAATCGTGACGGCGCAGTTGCCGTTCAGACTGCAGCAGTTTTTCAGAAAAATACTGCTGCATTTCGCCAAAGACAACCGGGTCGGCGCCCTGGAAGGAATAGATTGACTGCTTCTCGTCACCCACAACGAACAGGGTTCGATCAACATCCGATGCAGATTGCCCGCTGGTGAATTCCTCAAACAAAGCTTGGATCACGCGCCATTGTTCAGGGCTGGTATCTTGTGCTTCGTCAACCAAGATGTGGTCGATCCCGCCGTCCAATCGGTAAAGAACCCATTGCGCCATGGACGATGTGGTTAACAATTTTTCGGCCCGATCAATCAGATCGTCATAGTCGAGCAACGCTTGGCTGGATTTATACTCGCGATAGTGTTTCAAAAAAACCTTTGCGAACGCATGCAGGGTCGAGGTACGCTCATAAGCTGCAAGCGCCAATCGTGTCTGACGCGCGCTTTCAATTCGGTCAGCCAGCGGATCCAGCCAATCGACCACCTCTGGATACTCTCGGCGATACGCCGCTGCGGGAAAACTTCTCTTGGCGGAAAACGGAGACTTTGCGCCTTTACCCGTCAGAAGGGCGCTTTCGAAATACGCTAGTTTTTTTGAATGTTGTTCGGCCTGCAATCCAGACTTGATTATGATTGTTGCTTTTTGCGCGGATGAATTTAGCTTTGCCCATTCCGATAAATGTGTGGCCAACCGATCTTCATCAGGTTCAGATATGGCCAAGGAATAAATTCCCTCAGGCGTCTCATTTCCAGTTATACCAAATGCAGCAGGGGTCGGACTTACTCTAAACCGTGCGGCTTTACTTGTGATTTCACGTAACAACTCGTCTATATCCGCGCCTGAATACTGGCGTGCCAAATCGTCCAAAATCTTTGGACGTTCATCTAGCGCGATCCGTTCTAGGATATCCGCACGTACCTGTTTGGCTGTCCGATCATCCATGATATTGAACTGCGGCGATACACCTGCCTCGACAGGGAACCGACGCAACACATCATCGCAAAAACTGTGGATGGTTTGAATTTTGAGCCCGCCTGGTGTCTCTAATGCGCTGGCGAACAATGTGCGCGCGCGTTGCAGCTGTTCGGTTTGTAAGAATTCGTCCTGTTCGCCCAACTCAATCAGGTCGGCGCGCAGCTCTTCATCTTCTTTCATGGCCCATTCGCCGAGACGCTCAAAGAGACGGTTCTGCATTTCGGCTGCCGCCGCCTTGGTATACGTCAGGCACAAGATTTTTTGGGGTGGTGTGCCATGCAACAACAATCGCGCGACGCGGTTGGTTAAAACGCGTGTTTTGCCAGACCCCGCGTTGGCCGACACCCAGGACGACTGGTGTGGATTGGCAGCACTAATTTGCGCAAGGGTGGGCGGATCGAATGGGGTCATGGAACCACCTTGGGTTTAGGGTCATCTGACAAGTCCCATTCGCCAAAACGTGAAAGATGATCGTAATCTGATTTATTATCTATGTTCATAGACTTATCACGCGAAGTGAACCCTTTATTGGGATCAGTATATCTTGCAATCAGTTCGCGAAACTCTTGCCACAACTGATCAATTTCCTCCGCCGTGGGATTATGCCCTCTAACGACCTCATCTCGGTGCAGTCCAATATATTCCAAACGGTTTATCTTGGCAGCAGTCAAATCATCAAATCCGCCAGATTGCGCGATGGCTGCTTCCAATTCTAACTGTTTGTTGCTCTCTCTTATATCCTTCGGAGGCGGTGGACTTCCTGCCTTGTAGTCAAAAATCGACAGATTGCCGCCAACATCCATGTCGATGCGGTCTGCTTTTACGGTCAGCGTGAAATCCAATTCTTTGTCGTACAAACGACCTACGCGTTCTTGTGCCAGAATTGTGCCTTCTGATTGGCGCTGGATTTCGCCCGTTACAAACCAATCGGCTATTTGGGCAAGACGCGCCAACCACAATCGCCTTGCGGCAGGCCAAGGTGCATCGCGATTCAGGACCTCTGCTGCTATGCGTACAAAATTATCGCTGGTTAAAGTCCCGGGATCGTCCAAGCTGGATGAAATAAAGGTTTCTAAGAAACTATGGAAAACGATGCCGCGATTCATTGGGTCCGGCTCTGTTCCGAAATCACGCAGTTTTCGCAGCTTTAGGACCTCGCGAGCGTAGATCTGATATGGATCGGTTACCAGTGTTTTGATCTGAGTAACCGACAGCTTCTTAGGCCGCGCGCTAACTGGTGGCGCAGGCGAAGGCCGGTCTTCGCGTGCAACAATATTGATAGGTATGTCCAGTTGATTGGCCAGTCCGATCCAGTGATCCCCGCGGTGTTTCATATCTTTACGTAAAGACTTAGCTTCATCACCTAACCCATTGATTAAATTAGTTAATCGCATCATCCAACGACTTGAAATTGTTGGGGCTTCGCTGTCACGAATCGCTCTGGACAATACTAATTTGGGTGCGGCGGCGGCTTGCTGAAAATCGTGCGCCGACAGGCCCAGCTGACGATCTGGCAAGGGCAGTCCGATTTGTTGTCGCATCGTGCGATTAAGCCAGGGATCAGGGGATGGTCGCTTTGGCCAGATACCTTCGTTCAGCCCTCCTAAGATCACAAGATCGGCACCCTGTACCCGTGCCTCTAACGTTCCCCAGATCGATATCCGTGAATGGGTGCGCGGTGATCGTACCTCGCCAGACGCTATTACTAATGAAACAAGGTTGCGATAGTCTTGGATACTTAGCGTGCCGCCGACATGAGCTTCTGATTCTAAGCTACTGAAAACACGTAATGCTTCTTCGCCCTCTTCTTTTGACCAAAGTTCAGATTCTGTGTCAACATTTGGTTGTGACGACAGTGCTTGGGCTGTCTTTTTGTGTAAGGATACCCAGTCAACCAAGCTGCGGTCATGGCTTAGTATCAATGAGCCAAATATGGCTTTTAACCACAGCACCCAAGAAACACCGTTTGGGTCTTTCTCGCGCTTTTGTGCCCATTCCAAAATTTGATCGAAATCGACCTTCGGTGCACCGCCGCGCAGAACCTGTAGTTCTAGATCACGGGTTCTTAGTAAATGGTCCCCGCGGGCTTGTTTTGGGCCATGGCATAATGGGTGCTTTAGCAAGGTGATGAACGTCTCTGGCGTTAGTTCAGTGGCCATCGAATTGGCGACCAATCGCAGGAATATCCCCGAGGGTGTCAACGACAATGGGCGCCCCGCACTATCATCAGCCTCGATCCCCCATCGTTTCAAGGCAGCTTGAACGCGTCGCGTTAAGTTGCGATCAGGTGAAATAAGAACTGACCTGACATCATCCTCTGCCGCGCGCCGCAAACGCACAGCGATGGCCAGCGCCTCTTCTTTGGGGGAAGCGGCCTCGATCATGTCGATGTCATCGGTGGCAATTGCCAATGTGGACGCCAGTTTTTCACCCTCTGTTCGCCATTGATCGGTGACGGGTGCAGGGCGCAGTGCCAACGAGAAAAGCTTTGAGCGTTCTGGGCAGGCAATGACGGGATTTGACCATGGTTTCATGTCTGCGCGATCCAGCCCAATCATGCCCAACAGTTTTGCAAATCCCGCTTGTGGATGATCCATTAGCAACTTGCCGCTTGCCAGTTTTTCCCAGACATTGTCATCGGTGAATTGATCGACACCTGGCAAGATTACGGCCCCTTGGGGAAGGTTCGCAACTGCCTTCATAAATAATGCCGTATGACCACGTGACCCAGTTGACCCAGCGATCAGGATCGGATGATCTGGCGGGTTATCTGCCCAATGATTTGCATAGGCCTGTGCGACCTGACGCATCCGATCGTTCGGGTCTTTCAGCGCATGTTCGTCCCAATGTTCAGCGATAATCTTGAGAAAATCGAGACTGTGTTGCCAATGGTCAGATTGGTCTTGAAGATCGATAGACTTTAGGTCTTCAAAGGCGACCGCCTCTCCTTGCATTTCGTCCATCAAGGCGGCCAGGCTGTCCGCCAGATCATAGATCGCAGCTTTCGGCGCGGTCGTGCGACCAGAGGCGATAAAGGCTGAAACCAACTGACCCAATTGCAGTCTTCTGCGCAGCGGGTGCACGGGGTCGGGTAACGAAATTGGTGCGTCAGTCGCGTTGGCCAAATCTGTCAACAAAAGGATGCGCGGCAAAAACCCTGCGCCTGATTGTATCAGCAAGTCTTGAAACCGTCTTTGGGTGCGGCGCGTGTTGACGTAGATCTCGACCCGCGCCATAGCTTCGGGCGATTGATCCCTCATTCGCGCCTTCAAGCCATCCAGAAACGCCACACTGAAATCGCACCCAAGCGGCAAGGAAAATACACGTGGTGTTGCGCTGATATCAAACATGTAGTCGCAATTCTTCTTGTGCAACTTCGATGCCTTCTGGCCTGCCAACGTCGACCCAGCCACCATCATGTATGATGCCGAAAACGCGTTTCGCGGCGAGCATTTCTGTCCACAATAGATTCAGTGAAAATACGTCTTGATCAATTGCGGCTAAACCAGTGGTCTTTATGATTTGAACGCCTGAGTAAACGTAAGGCGCGGTCGATGCGCCGCCGCGCCGCGCCAGGCGACCAGCGTTGTTCATTGAAAAGTCGCCTGGGCCTGTATGCTCCTGGGCAAAGTCTATCGGAATTAGCATCAGCAAAGCGTCCATACGATCGGCATCCCAAGCTGCGTTCAAAGCTGTCAGGGGATTGGACCCTGTCCAGACTGCGTCAGAGTTTAGGGTGAAAACGGGTTCTTTTCCCAACAGCGGCAATGCGTTCTTTAGCCCGCCACCCGTTTCCAAAATCACTGGTTCTGCAATGGTCGCAACGTTGGGCCGACCTGTTAGATGCTGTTCTATTTGGTCGGGTAAATAGTGTAAGTTGACGACGGTTCGTGTCACACCTGCATCGGCGGTCAGATCTAATGCGTAATCGATCAAAGGCCGGTTTGCCACCTGCACCATCGGCTTGGGCTGGTCTTTGGTTAAGGCGCCCATGCGCGTGCCGAATCCCGCTGCGAAAATCATGGCTGAATCAGGCATGCGCACCCCTAAGTTTCTCCAAAATTTCATCGGTAGGGGTTGGAACGTTTTCTGCCACCCAATCGCGCAGAACGGACAGTTGGGGATGTGCCAAATCATGCATGAGGTGTGCCCACACGCGTGGGATCAAATCGACGTATTGATCTTTACCATCACGAATACTTAAGCGGGCGAATATGCCAATGATCTTTAGATTACGTTGTGCGCCTAAGATGCAGTAGTCGCGCAAGAAAATGTCACGATCTACACCGGATGCTCCGATATACTTTTCAAGCATTTCTTTTTGCAAATTGGGCGCGGTATCTCGGCGCGCGTCTTCTAACAGCGATACCAAATCATAGGCGCGATGGCCCGCTAAAGCGTCTTGGTAATCGAGCAATCCAACCCGCGCTATACCTGAACGATCAGGCAGCCAAAGCAGATTTTCTGCATGATAGTCGCGCATGACTAGAATCGGATTTTGATCATCCAGCTGGGCGCAGGCTGATTGCACAACAGATTGGTACTGTGTCACCGTATCTGGATCGGCTGGCGCACCTGTGGCTGCTGGCAGATACCAATCTGTCAATAGATTAGTCTCGCGTAGGTACACGGCCATGTCATAGGGGGGCAAAGAGCTAGGTGCCGCGTGTGCGTGGAGTTTTACCAACAGGTCAATGGCAGTTTTGTATAATTGCATTTCGCATGACGGATCATCGGCGCAAAGGTTGGCGAACAAGCCGTGGCCCAAATCTTCGATCAACATGAGACCGTCATCCACGCTTTGTGCGTAAATTTCAGGCGCAGATAGGTCGTGGTTGCGCAACATTTCAGTGACATTGGCAAAGATCGTAACAGGTTCGTTTCGATCTGGTGGGGCGTTCATTAAAATTGCATGGTGACCATTTAACTCCAAACGCTCGTATGACCGGTTAGAGGCATCGGCATCCAATGGATCGCGCGTGGCAGCTGACCATTTTGTCGGGGCCAAGAAGTGGCGAATTTGGGCGTCTCTTTGGGTCATACTGATTATGCTTTGGCAAGTTGGGTTTGAATTGCAGCAACGGCATTGTTCCACTTTGTATTTTGCCATTCAAGCGATAGTTGCCGCGTGTGATCACCCGTTACCGCCAATCCAACATTCAGCGCATCAATGGGGGATAGATCACCTAAAAGATCAGGCCATTCTATCAGGCACACGTCTGTACCAAATGCGGCCTCTAGGCCCAATTCATACAGTTCATCAACATGGGTTAACCTGTACAAATCTGCGTGCCAGATTGTTAGGGTGGGTGTTTCGTAAGTTTGTACCAACGTGAAGGTGGGTGAAGGCACGTCTTCGACCATGTCGAACTTTGCTAAGTGCGTTTGAATTATCCGCCGCGCCAGATGTGTTTTTCCAGCCCCGACGCCACCCGATAACAAAACTGTATCACCAGATTTCAGATGTGCTGCCAAGCAATCAGCGACGATGTCAGTGTGATCTGGCGATAAAAGTGAAACGGAATAATCCAACAATGCGCCCCAAATTTTGCCTTTGATATCATAGACGCAAAACTGGTTTTTATGCAATCAGACTTTCTGTAGTTTCCCGCGAGTACGTCGCATCTTTGGTTTTGCAAATTCAACGCTGCGCGAGACATGTCGAAATTCACATAAGGTTTGCCCGTGGGCAAGCGGCGTAACAACCAATTCGAACCGTTGGCCTGATTTCAATTCGATATTACTGGTCCACCTTTCCTTTTCTCCCAACTGAAATATAAATTCGCGTAGATCACCAAAGGCGGGACTGGGAACGCATAATTCGACCCAAACCTTCGAGATTGATAGAATACTGGGCAGGATTATACTTTGCGAAAACGGCTCTCCCCAAACAGTATCAAACGCCGTGTTGGCAAATGACAGCTCTCCCGAAGGATCAAACAATGCTATTGGATCATCAATTGCGTCAAAGGCGGCATATAACGCATCAAGATGGTTTCGAAACTCCTGCTCGACCAGCAGGCGTCCGGTGATATCCTCGGCGTACAGGGTAATCGAACCATCCTTGTGCGGATAAGCGGAGACTGTGAAAACATTGCCATTGGGCATGTTCCAATCATCGCGGTAATGGCTGCCGGACTTTTCAAAGTCCATTGCGATTAGATCATCACGCCATGCATTAAAATCCCGCGGTTCCGGCAAGGCACCTTTGTCGTGCAAGCGGTTTAAGAATTCTTTCATGCTTGGT
>CALDZS010000284.1 GCA_937944065.1 uncultured Amylibacter sp.
CGCGCCAAGCAAATCAATCTGCGCATAGAACTCCAGATAGTCGTCAGGACGAACTGGGCTGGCTTTCATGAAATATTGTTTAGTGTCGGGGGTGAACCCTGTGCACATAAATACATTCATCACGTCATGCACATGCGGCTCTGCCTGATCCAAGGGTACACCCATGTGGCTCGCCAAGGCGCGGGTAAGGTTGGAGTGACAGCAACGGTGATATTGCCCGCCCGACAATAGGTTGTTCGTGTAGGGATCACAGCGCGTTCCAATTACGTCATGTACTGATCCGCCATATTCATCCCAACCGTACCAATCTAATGTGTCATAAGTGATAACCGCCATAGACCGCATATGAGGAAAGCTGGACCAAACTTGATCAGATGTACTGACATGGGTGCCGTGGAGCGCGCGGGTTTTGCCTGAATAAAACCGCTCGGTCAGGTCATTCGCATTCCACAGGTTCAAATCGCCGACTTGCGGCCCCTCGACGCTGACGATGCGAAAAAAATGGCCTGCTGGAACCGTAAAAGTCGCGGCGTCTCTCGCGGGCACTGTGACGCTGCCGACCAATTCCATATCCAAACGCGCTTTGGACAGCGTCGCCATATCGGGCTTTGGCAAGGTATCAATTGGATAGCACACAACGGGTGGCGAGGATTTAGCTGCATTCGCATGCGACGGCGCGGGAGTTTGAGGCGTGTATTTCATAGGTCATAGTTGGCCAGATGCGCCCGCACGGGTCAATACGAAATCGGTAGCGCTTGACCCGCCGCGCAAACGCCCGCAAACATGGCTATTAACAGATTGCCAATCAATATTTATCCAAGGTTCTTCTTATGCTTGCTCTTCCGTTGCTTCTGTCCGTTTTGGCACTTTTCTTTTGTATTGTCCTCGCCAACACCAAAGCCAGCCGTGCCAAAGTAAAAGAGCTGAGTGCGGAAGTTGAGCGATTATCACAGTTAATCGCTGGTGACGTGCCAGATGCCCCAAAACTACCCGCCGTCGAAAGACCAAAAGCAAAGGGAAAGGCAAAAGCCAAAGACACTGCACTGCCAGAGCTGAAGAAACCAACTAAAGTCGCGGCCAAAAACATACCAGCTCCCGTCATATCCAAGCCTGTTGCCCCCAAAGGGCCGAACTTTATTGAAAAGGCCATCGCGAACTTTAGCCAGAATTGGATTATCTGGATCGCTGCGCTGTCGCTGTCGATGGGCGGGTTGTTTTTCATCCGCTACGGCATAGAAAACGGCATTCTTGGGCCACGCGCACGGGTCGCATCGGCGATTGGCTTTGGTATCTTGTTAATCGGGGCGGCTGAATATCTGCGCCGCAAGGAAACTGTCGGCATGCATGGCTGGTTTTCAATCCCATCAATATTTGCAACAGGTGGTCTGGCGTCATTGTTCGGCGCGGCCGTCGGTGCACATATCTTATATGACCTCACCAGCCAAACGGTTGGATTCGCATTCATGGCCTTGGTTAGTTTACTGGCCGTCGGATTAGGAATCCTTTACGGACCAGTCCTAGCTGTCCTTGGCATCCTAGGTGCCTATGCCGCCCCCATGATCGTCAGCACAGGTAGTGGTGCAACCGTGGGGCTTTATGCCTATTACCTGCTTGTTCTGGCAGCAGCCCTGTCCGTTGAGCGTTACATGCGTTGGATTTGGCTGTCTGCCTTTGCTGTTGCTTTGGCGCTGTTGCAAGCGGCGTTGTTGCTGTCCACAGATTTGGCGAACGAGCCTTATACCGCGATCTATACTGCAGTGGTCATGCTGATGGCGACCTGCATTCCAGCCTTCGGGTTGCACCCCAAATCTGGTGATAAAATACTAGCGATCGCCAGCGTTAAAAGCATCTCTCAACATTATCCGACTGTACTGGCCACAGCTACGTCTTTGATGGGTACCATATTGATCGTGGCCAGTGCCACCTTCGGATTTGTCGCGGAACAATCTGGCATTGCGGCCTTGGTTATCATGCTCATCTGGGCTGTTTTCTGGCTGGCAAAAGCGGAAAACCTAGATGAGCAGGCCGTCATTTTCGCCGTCGGTATCCTGACTGTATGTGCGGTCGTCTCGCAGTCCAGATATGTATACTCGCAGGAGCTGCGCGATGCGTTCGAATTAAAGCAGATGGCACAGTTTAAATTTGAAACCGCCGCTCTGCTCGTCACCTCTGCAATTGCCTTTGTGGCCAGTTTTTGGCGTGGTGGACGCTCAACGCGCCCATTGGCGTGGATCGCTGGTGGCGCCATCGTACCAGTCGCAGCGTTCGGCCTGCATTACATTGGTTGGCGGATTTGGAATGGCTATTTCACAGATCAAGAATGGGCCTTCGGCGCGTTATTGTTAACCGCCATGTTGGCCGCCTCCGCTATGTTGATGTTGCGATCCAAAATCGGGCTCAGCCGTCAAGGTGCCGACATCTATGCAGTTGGCGGACTGGTTGCCACCAGTTTCGCCGCCTATTTCCTGATCCCAGATAAATTCCACGCACATACCAGCGCCGTGCTGGCCGTAATCGCTTTGGCATTGGTCACCAGGTACAAGTTCGTCTGGACCAAGCACATGATCTGGGCGTTCGTAACCGTCGCAGGTGTCCTCGCGATGACAGACCTGTTCCCAGATTTAATGAACCAACGCAAATTCAGCTGGATGAGCCTTGGCGTCTTTGCCCTTGTCGCGGCCCCGCTTTGCTTGGGGAATCTGCGATCCAATGCGGCAAAGCTGACGCCAATCGTCGTTTTGTTCGAAACCGCCATACTGGTAATCGGATCTGGTGCTGTCCTAATCGTACTGCGCCACATGTTCGCACAGACGGATAATATCGAATATCTTGAGTTGGGCTTTTACGCGACCCTTGCATTGGTTATGGCAGGTGTCCAATTGCGACGCGCCAAATTCGCCGAAAGCCTACAATTCGCACGCACTATGCTGGCGCGCATTTATATGGGCGGGGCGGGGTTGGTTTATCTACTCGCGTTGATACTAACGCCACTTGGATTTGCAGGAATGCGCGCTTACGGCATTCCACCATTCAGCACTGTATTTCTGGCGTATTTAAGCGCCCCTGCCCTGCTGGCTTTTGGATTTTGGAAATCGGATCTTATCACGCTGCCAGATCGGTTTAGAAAACCGATTTACGCGGTGTTTACCGCGATTAGCGTGTTCGTTTTGATCCAAGAGGTGCGGCATCTGTGGCATGGATCAACCATATCGTTTAACAAAGGCGTGGTTACGGGCGAGCTGTACAGCTACACGGTATTGCTCTTGTTACTGACCATCGGCTTCGTTTTCTTGGCACTAAAGCGTCAGGATCAAAACCTGCGCCGCTATGCTTTAATTGCCGCTGCCCTAACCGCCGCCAAAGTCTTTACCTTTGATATGGGTGGTATGTCCGGCCTACCGCGTGCTACAGCGTTCATTCTATTAGGGTTAAGCTTGGCTGGAATTGGGTGGTTGTTACAGGGTGTGCAGAAGCCAGACGAACCTGAGGCAGACGCAGATGATGAAACCTGAAATCAACCGACCGGTTTCCAAAGCCTCGGCAGTGTTGAAAACACAAGCAAAGTGATTAGATCAAACAACAGATAAACAGTGATTTATCTTTAGGAGCCTGCGATGAAACTGACCCAATTTCCACTAACCCTGCTGACGACGTTCGTGCTGTTTTCACCGGCTCAGGCACAAACAGAACACGAAGCCCCGCTTTGCGAGGCCGCGAAGACCAACCGTATCATCGAGATGGTTTACGATAAAGATGCCAGTAAGGGCTGCCTTCCGCGTTTGATCGATGTGCATCAAGTGGCAATTGGCAATAACGGATCACTCTATATGCATGGCTGGCAGACCCGCGGTTGTACCAAAGGTCGCGATTTTGCCGCTGAACGGATTTTTAAGTTTGAAAAGATCAAGTCAGTCAAAATCATTGATGGTGCGTTTGACGAAAAATCTCAGTCTATCAAGGCTGAAGGGTGGGACGGATGCATCGGCAAAAATTGCTTTATCAAAGAGAATATCTGCGAATAGCATGATAGTGCGGCCGACTTAAATGAGCCTATCAATAGGTTCTATTAATGCTGGATCATCATCGTCACGGCCAAATTTTCGCACCTCGTGAAACTTAAAGCGGCCATCCCAACCTGTTCCTAATGTGGATTGAACGTTAGTCGCCAGTTTTCCACCGATCCATAGTTTTATTTCTTCAGAGGTTAAAATGATAGGCATGCGCGGATGAATGTGGGCGATCTGGGGCGACGCTTCACGCGTTAACATCGTGCAGGTGCGGGTCCCGTCCGCCAACATGGAATGCAATCCAGCAAAGAATAGTGACGGCTCATTAGTGTCCAGTGTGATATAATTGGGGCGGCGATCAGACTTTTCCCCTGACCATTCATAATACCCAAGGGCGGGAATAATACAGTGCGAAGACGACCATGCTTTGCGAAACGTTGGTTTTTCGGGTGCGGTTTCAATTCGCGCGTTAAAGGTGGTTGGTTTCCATTGCTTAACAGAACCTTTGAACCAATCTGGAACAAACCACCAACGCGCCGCTGTCGCGACTATGTCATCATCTCGTTGGTAAATCATTCGGATATGCTGCGTGGGTTTGATATTCCAACCGCTGGCGACCATAGGCGCGTCAGGGTCGATCACTGGTGAAGTATACAAGAAACCTTCGACGATTTCCAACATCTCGGCTTGTGTTTTATCAGGGTTTGCAAATCTTCCGCACATAAACCAAGTGTAGGCGTGAATTGAGACAAAGCCAAGCAACTGGCGTGAATCACTATATCGATCAGAGTCGAAAAAACCGCGCTAGTTTTGGCCGACCACAGCCAAAATGTTTGTCAATTTGGATTCGTGGACAAATAAATTACCACATGGCGTCTGACCCTGCATGCACAGATCATAAGCCCCCATATCAAGGTTGAACACCATATCAGGGTTCAAATTCTGTTGGATTTCCGAGGCCGCCGCGAACAGTGTTTTGGCAGTTTTGGTCTGATAAATGCCCCACCCCTGCGTGCTGGTGAACAGAAATCTGCGTACGAATTTTCGCGCTTTAGGTAAATCGCGCAAGTCCAGTTGGCCATTGGCGATTAGCAAATGCGATTGGATAACTTGCCAACCGTCGGTCTGGGCGGTTTTGATGAAAGAGGCGCGGTCTGAATTGTTCTTTATATTCCACTGCTGTCCATCGATGCGCACATGGTTTGCGCGAAACAAAGATGGATTTCCGTTTTTGATCACCAACAGCCCATCCCATGGATGATAGCGTTTGCTGATCACACGCCCGCCCGCGATTGCCAAACCTTCGACACCATAGATATCACCGCTGGAATATGTTCCCGTGATACGTAGAATATCCTTGGGTGTTTCCACCAACGGATCGGGTAATGTGCGCAGATCAAGCAGTGCTGGCTGTGTGCAGGAATGAAACAGGGTGTCGCGCGCAAGCGTTTCACAATCTTGCGCATTTGCTATGGTTGGCAACAACGATAAACTCAATAGTAACAGCCAATTCAAGATACGTTTCCGAGGATACACGTGTCTGGTATTGATGAACTCCACCATTGATTACATCGTCCGTTCGACCATCTTTTTCTTGATCTCTGCGATGGCTTTGGCTGGGTTCAAACCCTTTGGGCAAGTCTTGGCGCAATTCATAATGGTATGACAGCGGTACAATTTAAACGGATCTTGCAATTCGTCCAAACGCTCGCCTGTCGCCTCATCTCGGCTGTCAATTATCCAGCGATACGCGTGCAGCAATGCTGCGGGTCCAAGATACCGTTCGCTGTTCCACCAGTAAGATGGACATGATGTTGAACAGCAAGCGCACATGACGCATTCGTACAGTCCATCAAGCTTTTCACGATCTTCAATCGACTGACGCCATTCTTTGGCGGGACGGTTCGTTTTGGTTTCTAACCAAGGCATGATGGATGCATGTTGCGCATAGAAATGCGTCAAATCGGGTATCAAATCTTTTACCACTGGCATATGCGGCAAAGGATAGATTTTAACAGTACCTTTCACCTCGTCCAGCCCATAAATGCAGGCCAGTGTGTTGATCCCGTCGATATTCATCGCACAAGATCCACAAATACCCTCGCGGCAAGATCGACGGAATGTCAGCGTTGGATCAATCTCATTTTTAATCTTAATCAGCGCATCCAGAACCATCGGCCCACATTTATCCATGTCCAAATAGTAGGTATCCGTGCGCGGGTTTTCACCGCTGTCGGGGTTATAACGGTAGATTGTGAAAGCACGCACATTGGTAGCGCCGTCCGGCTTTGGCCAAGTTTTGCCAGCCGTCATACGCGAATTCTTTGGTAGGGTTAGTTCAACCATGTCGTAACTTTCAAACTTTGATTAATGCCAATTATATGGGGTCATTCGATGTGTTGTTTCCAGAATTGACCGCATTCGAAACCGCATCACCTGCGGACACGCGATTGACGCCAGTTTCCAAATTATACTCATCACCTTTGACCAAAACATTGTCACTATTGCGGTTATATTCGTTATAGCAGCCCGACAATGCTGTCACAGCGGCCAATGCTAGACCCGTTTTAAAGTATGTCATTTCATTGCTCCAAAGGTTGGGTCACATCGTGACCAGAATTTCGTTTCACACATTTTTCATAGGTTCCTTGCGGATCAGTTGCAGCACTTAAATCTACACCAACCGACAGGCCGACGCCGGTTGAGACTTTACCGCCAGACCCACCGCGTATTCCCACGCCTACCTTGGTCGACACTGGGTTTGCCACCCGTTCTTGACACGCAGCTTTCGCCTCTTCCAGCGTCATTGTCGGTTTAGGTGGGCCACACGCCACCAGCATGGCGCCGCTCAGCGTCAAAACTGTCAATGATTTGAACCGTTGTCTCATTTATCCTCCGACCAAGCCAGACAAGCTGACTTTGGCGATACATTCTACTGCTTGCGGTCGTTTGGCAATATCCAGCACTGTTTTTACTGTCGACTGATCAACACCGCGAACGGCCGCACTGGCCAGCGTCAAGATTTCGCCAGAAGAGGCATTGTCGATGACGCAATCGGTGATGCCTACCGCATTCGTACCGGGCAAGTTTTCTTCCACTATCGGCGTGACCACAGATTTTGCCGTATCGCGCGCCACAGCATCTGCCAACTCGTTAGAGCCGGAACAGGCGGTCAATACAGTGACTGCAGCGACCCAAATGAAGCGCGAAACATACATTAATACACCCGCGCTTTCGGTGCGATTTTTTTCAAATCAATCCCGCCGTCTGCTTGCTTGGTCAGCGGCTCTAGATGCACGTCGCGGTAGGATAATTTAACCTTGTGCCCATCGACGCGCGCCAAAGTATGTTTACGCCAGTCTTTGTCATCGCGATCAGGATAATCCTCGTGCGCATGCGCACCACGACTTTCCTTGCGGGCTTCTGCCCCAACAATCGTGGCCATGGCGTTTGGCATCAAGTTCGCCAACTCTAGGCTTTCCATCAAGTCAGAGTTCCAAATCAGGCTACGGTCAGTAACTTTGATATCAGCCATTTTCTTGGCGATAGCTTCCATCTTCTTACAGCCCTCAGCCAACGTTTTATCAGTGCGGAATACAGCCGCGTCGTCCTGCATCGTTTTCTGCATCTCAAGGCGCAAATCAGCGGTGCTGATCGAGCCATCTGCGTGACGCATTGCATCAAAGCGCGCCATTGATTTTGCAATGGATGCTTCGTTCAAAGGTTCGTTTGGTGTTTTCGGATCGACCACCTCTGCCGCGCGAATTGCTGCAGCGCGACCAAATACCACCAAATCAATAAGACTGTTAGATCCCAAGCGGTTAGCGCCATGAACTGATGCACAACCTGCCTCGCCCACAGCCATCAGACCTGGCAAGATGCGGTCGTGATCTTTGGCTGTAGGGTCCAGAACCTCGCCCCAATAATTCGTCGGAACGCCGCCCATGTTGTAATGCACGGTTGGCAAGACTGGAATAGGTTCTTTGGTCACATCAACACCAGCGAAAATCTTGGCACTTTCGGAAATTCCAGGCAGACGCAACGCGAGTGCCTCGGGATCTAGGTGTGACAAGTTCAGATGGATATGATCACCATCTGCCCCAATCCCTCGACCTTCGCGGATTTCTATCGTCATGCAGCGTGATACCACATCGCGTGATGCCAAATCTTTGTAGGTTGGTGCATAGCGTTCCATGAAACGCTCGCCTTCAGAGTTAGTTAGAAACCCACCCTCGCCACGCGCGCCTTCAGTAATCAGACAACCTGATCCGTAGATACCTGTTGGATGGAATTGTACGAATTCCATATCTTGCAAAGGCAACCCTTGGCGCGCAACCATGCCGCCGCCGTCACCAGTACAAGTGTGCGCAGATGTAGCACTAAAGAATGCGCGACCATAACCGCCTGTGGCCAACACGACCATCTTGGCATTGAACCGATGGATCGTGCCATCATCAAGCTTCCATGCGATCACACCCTGACAGCGACCATCCTCGGTCATGATCAAGTCTGTGACGAAGTATTCGATGTAAAATTCAGCGTTGTTTTTCAGCGACTGACCATACAGCGTGTGCAAGATGGCGTGGCCGGTACGGTCGGCTGCAGCACAGGTGCGTTGAACCGATGGACCTTCGCCAAATTCAGTCGTATGGCCGCCAAACGGGCGCTGATAAATCTTGCCATCTTCGGTGCGTGAAAACGGCACGCCATAATGTTCTAACTCGTAGACTGCTTTGGGGGCTTCACGCACCAAATACTCCATCGCATCTGTGTCGCCCAACCAATCTGACCCTTTAACCGTATCATACATGTGCCACTGCCAATGATCGTTCTGCTCGGTCCCAACGTCCATATTACCAAGGCTAGCAGCAATGCCACCCTGCGCGGCCACTGTGTGGCTGCGTGTAGGAAATACTTTAGACACACAGGCGGTTTTCAACCCCTGCTCTGCCATACCCAACGTGGCGCGCAAACCTGCACCACCAGCGCCGACAACGACAACATCATATTCGTGGTCAATATATTCGTAAGATGACATTTAGATGCTCCGTTATGCAGAAAAGGCCAGCTTCGCAACGGCAAAAATGCCTGCAAAACCAAAGCCATAGCAGATGAATTTAGTGAGTAAGATCAGCGTTATGAACGCGGGTTTGGAATGCACGTAATCTTCGATCACAACTTGCAGACCATCGGCCAAATGCTTGAATGTGACGTATAGAAACAAGATAATCAGGATCGCATTTATCGGATTCTGAAACTTGGCAACAACTTTGGAATGCTCTGCACCAATTAGCGGTGCGATGATGCATATGAATGCCAAGGTCAACGGGATCAGTGCAACGGCCTTAACCCGTTCTGACAACCAGTGTTGCGCACCTGTTTTAGCGCTTCCTAGGCCGATCACGCGGCCTTTGTCTGTTTTAAAGCTCATGAGCATAGTCCAATCATCACAAGTGTCAGTGCAGTCATTAGGAAGCTTCCACCGATCATGATATACCCCATCATGTCAGCGGTTTTGATTTCGAACCCGTATCCCATGTCCCAAATCAGATGACGTACGCCACCCAAGAAATGATACCAAAGTGCCCACAAAGACCCGACCATAACCAGAATTCCAAACCAAGACGTAAGGCATCCGTTTACTTTGTCAAAATATGCAGGCGATGAAGACGCCGCCAACAGCCACCAAACGATTAGTACAAAACCAAGTGTCAGTGCGACACCTGTGACTCGCACAAATATCGATGTCATCGAGCTCATTTGCGGGCGATAGATTGTCAAATGCGGCGACAAAGGTCGCGTATCTGTGGGGCCATTGGTCATCGATCGATCCCTTTCCATGGGCTTCTTTTGCGCTTGATATACCATTGTATACCAAAGTCACAGGGTTTAGCGTTGTTTTTTGCGAGTATATTGACGCAGGTCGCGCTTATTCAACCTGTTTCACCAAATACTCTGCATATTCCGTACACATGACAATCGAAATTTCTTCTGGGTCGTAATATGCGTTCGCTTCACCACAACTCTCGACACGCACGCTCAACGGTTTGGGCAGTCGCAGCCAGATGTTAATCTCGCGCACTTCATCTTGCACAGCGGCGGTGTAAACTTTCGCAGCAGGGAATTTACCCAGTTTCTGGTTGGAAAATTTGACATGTTTTTTCGACTTATTCTCGTTCGTCATTTCATCCAAAAACGGCGCCCAGAATTCGTCCGCCAATATCCGTTCTTCTTCGCAGGCTTCCAATTTTCGTGTCGACATGCCCCAATCTTCGGCCAGATCGGCGCGCCCATCAATATCCCCGCCTGCAAACATGCAAATCGTATTTTCGGCACGCTTACCGTCAGAACTGTGCTGGTCCCAAAAGAAATGGCGGCTGGTTTCCCCGTCTACGCTAAAGGTAAAGGCAATGTCATTTGCGATGCTTTCACCCGACGCGTCATCGAACCCATAGTCAACTAACAGGACGGAAAACGTGTCCGCTGCATCTTCTTCTTTTACGCGAATTGGAATGTCGTACAAATCGATAATCGCATGCGCTAACTCGTGATAGAAAATACCAATCGTGTTCGCTGTCAGATACCCCTTTTGATCCGCACTTAATGGTGGGGTCGCAAAGGCGGGCGTTGCAAGCATGACAGCTAATAAAGTGGCGCGTCCTAGCATCTAAACTGCACCTAATTTCATATCCCGCGAATATTCGACATCCGCTTCCTTGGTGACGGCTTGCGCACAGCGCATAACACCTGCAGCCCCATCAAACGCATAGGAAGGCGAACCATACAGAACCCAACCTTTGGACATTGCTTCGCTCACGCGGTGGCAAAACTCTGACGTGTCTTCTTCGGTTATCAATCGGTAAACTAACATTTAGGCGTATCCTCCTGAAAATGGATTATAGCCGAGCATCGTGTGAATGCCGACAATTACGACGTAGAGAACTGCAGCAATTACAAACAGTTTTGCGTCGCCTTTGGCGGGACCAGGCTCTGGGCGCACCCAATCGCGATTAGCCGCGTTCAGCAATACCATATGAGAGATTGCCCACAATGCCATACCGCCAAACAAAATGATCGAGGCCAAATCACCATTGACCAGCAAATGCGCAACCACCCACACCAACACGCCCGTCAGCATTGGATGATGCAGCAGACTGCGCAATCGTCCTTTCGACGATCCCATACCCAACAACAGAATTGCCACAAACATCAACAAATTGTTTACAGGACCCGCCCAGCCCGCAGGCGAATAGATTTGGGTTACTTCGGCAGAGCGATAGCCAATTATCATCAAAATTATGCCAGATAGCATTATCAACGCCATGATACCGCGCGCGCGTCCAGCGCCTAGCCGATCATCCATACCTGCTCGCACCTTTGGCAAAACAGTTTTTAAAAGATGCGCATCCGTCCAGAGTATGACGCCCAGCACCAACATAAATAATCCCATAGAATATTCCTAATCATTCATCTGTTTTGCAATCTGATCCAGCAAAGCTTGTGCGTCTTTCACATGCAACTCCTCGATCATCTCGCCGTTTAAACTAACCACCGAGCTATCGCTCGCCTCGTAAGCCTCGATAATTTGGCGCGCACGCGCAATTTCCACATCAGTCGCGCCAAAAACTCTGTTTGCGCCCGCGATTTGCGACGGATGGATCAGACTTTTTCCATCAAAACCCAAATTGCGCCCTTGCAGACATTCTGCTGCAAAACCGACTTCATCGTCAAACCTATTATAGACGCCATCGATGCAAACTTTTCCGGCCGCGCGCGCAGACAAAACCACCATCTGCAACGAGGTTTGAAGCGCCGTGCGGTCTGCTGATTTGGCAGCCCTCAGGTCAATCTCTAGGTCATTGGGCCCGACCAAACAGCCCGCAACGCGCGCGTGCGCCATAATTTGCGGCGCATTTAGTATTCCTTGCGCGGTTTCAAGCATGACCCATATTTCGGTGGCCTCAAAACCCTGTAAAACATCTAACAGGGCTTCTGCCTGTAGCACGTCTGCCAAACTATTTACTTTGGGAAACAGAATTGCTGGTACATTAACAGACTGTAGCGCACGTAGATCGTCCGCCACAAAGGCACTGCCCAAATCATTCACCCTCACCATAAAATTCTGCGAACCAAAATGGCCCTGCGATATGGCCGACCAAACGGCATCTCGCGCCTTCGGTTTCTCTAGTGCTGAAACCGAGTCCTCCAAATCCAAAAGGAAATAATCCGCTGGCAAGCTCGGCGCTTTTTCCATTGCACGCGCATTGACCGCTGGCACGAATAAAAGACTTCGATAGGTAAAGGTTCTGCCCATGCTACAAACCTTTCACAGCCCTGTAGAGATCGCAAGCAAGTTTCATCAAATTGCACCTAAGTTGGCCCCACCTGCGAACGGTCGATTAACGCAAATTTTGGTATCAACGACACAAAGTTATTGGATCGCAGGCAACGGGAATAAATATGTGAAAGACGGGCGGCCCTGCATCCAACAAAACCAATAGAAAGTTTCTGTATGCAACACCTATTATTCGCACTGTCACTGGGATTCGGTATACTTGTGTTCCAATCTCAGGCCCATTCAAACCCCATTAATTGCGCCGAACGTAATAACGTCATAGCGTCCTTGGGCGAAAAATATGGCGAAACCCGAAGATCCGTTGGCCTTGGTCAAAACAATCGCGTAGTAGAGCTATACGCATCTGAAACCACGGGAACTTGGACAATTTTGCTGACTTTGCCCGATGGCAGAACTTGCCTTATGGCGGCTGGTGACGCGTTCCAAGCAACAAATCCGACGGCACAACCGACAGGCGAACCCACCTAACCCTAGTGAATGCATTTCGGTAAAAATCATGCTAAATCTGATACTTAATCAGCGCCGCAATCTTACATCAGGTCATTGCATCCAGACGGCCTGCGACAATTGTGAAGCCGCGTAATGCTTTGTCGCCTTGATCCCATGATTTATTCCAGCTAGGTATCCGCTGATAATCCGCTGATTTAGTCAGCACACCCAAACATGTGGAGATATAACATGGCACGCGCAAAAATCGCACTTATCGGCGCTGGTATGATTGGTGGTACACTTGCCCATTTGGCAGCCCTAAAAGAACTTGGTGACATTGTAATGTTCGACATTGCTGACGGCATTCCGCAAGGCAAAGCCTTGGATTTGGCCGAAGCAGGCCCTGTCGATAAATACGATGCCAACCTTAAAGGCACCACAGATTATGCAGACATCGCAGGCGCAGACGTTTGCATCGTCACCGCTGGTGTTGCACGCAAACCTGGTATGTCGCGCGACGATCTGTTGGGCATCAACCTGAAAGTTATGAAATCTGTCGGCGAAGGCATCGCAGCCCACGCACCGAACGCATTCGTTATCTGTATCACAAACCCACTGGACGCTATGGTTTGGGCCTTGCAAAAATTCAGCGGCCTTCCTGCTGAAAAAGTATGCGGCATGGCTGGTGTTCTGGACAGTGCCCGTTTCCGTCACTTTCTTGCAGACGAATTCAATGTATCCGTCAAAGACGTGACAGCTTTCGTTTTGGGCGGCCACGGCGACACTATGGTTCCATTAACACGCTATTCAACAGTTGCAGGTATTCCATTGCCTGATCTGGTGGATATGGGTTGGACAACACAAGAAAAACTTGACGCAATCGTTCAACGCACCCGCGATGGCGGTGCTGAAATCGTTGGTCTGTTGAAAACAGGCTCTGCGTATTACGCGCCTGCCGCATCAGCGATTGAAATGGCCGAAGCGTTTTTGAAAGATCAAAAACGTTTGTTGCCATGTGCGGCACATGTTGCTGACGCTTACGGCATCAAAGACACTTATGTTGGCGTACCGACAGTGATCGGTGCCGGCG
>CALDZS010000285.1 GCA_937944065.1 uncultured Amylibacter sp.
TGTTGGCATCGGTTTGGTTTCACCACATTGATGGCACATCAAATGGCCATGGAACCGATGTTCCACCATGCGCGCATCGCAGTGATCACAGCCCACTTGTTCACCGCAGGCACGGCACACAGTAATCGGGGCATAGCCGCGACGGTTTAAGAACAACAAAGACTGTTCGCCCAGTTCCAAGCGCGCGTCAACCTCTGCTGCCAAGCTAGAGGATATCCAACTGCTGGATGCCAACGCATCCTCGCGCAGATCAATCGCGCGCATGTCAGGCAGAACCGCCGCACCAAAGCGTTGTTCCAAATCAATGCGGTTATATTTGCCATCGCGCGCGTTCACCCAAGTTTCCAACGATGGCGTGGCAGATGCCAGCACAACCAAGGCACCACACAAAGATGCACGCATCACTGCCATATCGCGGGCGGAATAGAACACGCCATCTTCTTGTTTATAAGAGGTGTCATGTTCTTCGTCGACGATCACTAGACCTAGATTTTGGAATGGAAGATAGAGAGCGGATCGCGCGCCGACCACGACCTGTGCATCCGCCTGCCCAACCATGCGCCAGCAGCGACGGCGTTCGGTCATGGTCACGCCCGAGTGCCATTCCGCAGGACGGCGGCCAAAGCGGGCTTCGAACCTGTCCAAAAATTCTACAGTTAGTGCAATTTCTGGCAGCAAGACCAACGCCTGCCGTCCCATCCGCAAACACTCTGCCACAGCTTCAAGATAGACTTCGGTTTTGCCTGATCCAGTGACACCTTTCAAAAGGGTTGTTTGATAAGTTTCCTCGCGCAATTGAGCGATCAATGCATCAGATGCGGCCTGCTGGCTATCGGTTAATTGTTTAGATGGCAAACTTGGATCAAGCCGCGGGTATGGGACATCTCGGGCAGTTTCCAATTCGATCACCGCACCAAGCTTGACCAGACCTTTAACCACAGAGGGCGTCACATCTGACAACTTCGCAAGCTCTGTCGCCGTAAAGCGCATCCCGTGATGTTCCTCCAGCAGCGCCAAAACGCGGGTGCGTGCAGGAGTTAAGCGATCTGGCACACCGTCCCCCAAGGCGTAAACTTTTTGCATAGATGGCGGATTTGTTAGTCCTGGCGCGCGGGTCGCAAGACGTAACATCGCGCTCATCGGGGTCAGTGTATAATCGGATACACGTTGCAAAAACGCGCGCATGTCTGCGCCCATCGGGGCTACATCCAACAGATTGGAGATTTTGCGAATTTTTGACGGATCGTACGATCCTTCGCCGACGTCCCACACAACTCCGATAACTTTACGCGGGCCCAAAGGCACTTCGACAAATGCGCCCAACGCAACGCCGCCTTCAGGTGCTTTATAATCCAAGAACCGATCAATCGGTTGTGCGGTTAGTACCGCGACCAACGCCCCTGCTTCGAAGAAGCGACTTGTATCAGAGACTTGGGGCAATCTTTGGTTTCCTAACTGGGATGCTTGCTGTAATGTGCGCGTCAAACGCACATAAAACAACAGTTACAGGGGATTACCATGAAATTTTTCGCAGATACAGCCGTCGTCGACGAGATCGCAGAACTAAACGAGCTGGGCATTGTGGATGGCGTGACAACAAACCCGTCTTTGATCCTAAAATCAGGTCGTGACATTCTGGAAGTCACGAAAGAAATTTGTTCAATTGTATCTGGCCCAGTCAGCGCCGAAGTGGTCGCGACGAAGGCGGAAGACATGATCGCTGAAGGCCGCAAGCTAGCCAAAATCGCCGACAATATCGCGGTCAAAGTTCCTTTGACTTGGGATGGGCTGAAAGCCTGTAAAACACTGTCGTCAGAGGGTAACATGGTCAACGTAACTTTGTGTTTCTCTGCCAACCAAGCACTGATCGCTGCCAAAGCGGGCGCAACATTCATCTCGCCTTTCATCGGTCGTTTGGATGACATCAATCTGGACGGGCTAGATCTGATCGCCGACATTCGCCAAATCTATGACAACTACAATTTCAACACTGAAATTTTGGCCGCGTCTATCCGCACAGTCAACCACGTGTCTGAGTGCGCCAAGATCGGTGCCGATGTGATTACCGCACCACCATCAGTCATCAAAAAACTGGCCACGCACCCGTTGACTGACCAAGGGTTGGAAGCGTTCATGAAAGATTGGGCCAAAACTGGCCAGAACATCATATAAGGCGGGTCCGAACTAATGGATGCTGAAACGATCGCGCAATTGCGCGAACAGATATTAGAGAACCCAAATGCTATTTTGGGAGATCGGGACGTGATGCGCGCCCTCGTCTCGGCCGATGACGCAACTAAGGGTGAAAATATTGTCGATCTGAAAACCGCCGTCGTGCGGCGTTTAGAGGATCGGTTAGAGGAGTTGGAGGGACATCACAAAACTGTCCTATCTGCCGCCTACGACAATATCGCGTCAACCAATCACCTGCACCGGGCGATATTAGCCGCGCTGGAACCAACAAGCTTTCATCAGTTTTTGCGGTTTTTGGATTCAGAGCTGGCCGAAGTGATGAAGGTCACGACTGCCAAGCTGTGCATCGAGACCGCCAAAACCTCTGTCGAAGACGCGCAAGTTTTACGCGCTGAGTTCGGTAAAGGTGTGGTGTTTCTTCGTGAAGGCGAGGTTGACCACTATGTCACTCTGGGCAAAAAGATTGAGCCAAGCTTGATTACACTGCGCCAAATCAAACGTGGCATCGGCAAAATCCATGACGAGCATGCGGGCCATATCCGGTCAGAAGCATTAATCAAACTTGATCTTGGTGTTGGTAGTGGTGTCGGCTTGTTGGCGTTATCATCGCGCGATCCAGATCAGTTTGCCCCTGCCATGGGAACCGATCTGTTGCTGTTCTTTGGCAGTGTTTTTGAACGGGTCGTGCAACGATGGTTGGCGAATGACTGAACCCACAGGTGCCAGCGATCTTATGGAACGCTGGCTTGCCAGCATGGCAGCACTTCGGGGTTCAGCAGATAAAACCATCATAGCCTATCGCCATGACGTGGCTGGGTTTCTGGGATTTCTTACAAATTACAAGGGTGCGCGTGGGTCACAAAAGATGTTGGCGGATGTCAGTACACGCGATATGCGCGCTTGGCTGGCGCACACGCGCGGCAATGGTTTGGGGCCTCGTTCAATGGCACGCGCACTTTCTGCGGTCAAAAGCTTTTACGACTGGCTGGCCCAAACAGAAGGTGTGAACGCGACAGCGGTGCTGGCCACGCGCGCGCCCAAATTTAAAAAGCCGCTACCTCGTCCGATTGAACGGGTGGCGTCGAAAAAGATCTTGGACACGGTTGAACTGCAATCCAAAGACGGCTGGGTCGGGGCACGTGATACGGCTGTCGTGACGTTATTGTACGGGTGCGGCCTGCGGATATCAGAGGCATTGAGCCTGAAACGCAGCGACGCGCCGTTGGCTCAATCGTTACGCATCACCGGCAAGGGTAACAAAGAACGGATTGTCCCTGTATTGCCCGTGGCCCGTGCAGCGGTGGATACATATATAAATCTGTGCCCCTATGATCAGGCCCCAAATGATGCGTTATTCTTGGGTGTGCGAGGTGGGCCGTTAAACCCGCGCCAAATCCAAAAAGTGATGGAACAAACGCGCATGCAATTGGGATTACCATCGACAGCGACACCACACGCATTGCGCCATTCTTTTGCCACGCATTTGTTGGAAGCGGGTGGCGATTTGCGCACAATTCAAGAACTTTTGGGTCACGCATCTTTGTCCACAACTCAGGCTTATACTGCCGTCGATCAAGCGCGGTTGATGGAAGTTTATAGAAAGACCCACCCAAAGGCGTGATCGCCATGATTTAGGGCAAATCAAGCCCGCTTAAAACGTCTTTTAACTTTCCAACCAATCCGCTAACAACGCCCAATGACACTTCGTATCAAAGCCCTGCTCGTCCATTATCTAACCGCCACAGGTGCGGTATTCGCAATGCTAGCCATGTTGGCAGCTGTGAAAGAGCGGTGGGACATCATGTTCCTATGGTTGGTTGTGGCGTTTTTCGTCGACGGGATCGACGGGCCCTTGGCGCGTAAATACCATGTAAAGAAAAACGCGCCTGAATATGACGGCGTCCTTCTTGATCTGATCATCGACTACCTTACTTACGTGTTCATCCCAGCATATGCGCTGTTTGTCAGCGGATTGCTAAATGGGTGGTCAGGTTGGGTGTGTATTATTGTGATCACTTTCACCTCGGCGCTATATTTCGCGGATACGCGGATGAAGACCAAGGATAACAGTTTTGCTGGATTTCCGGGTTGTTGGAATATGTTCGTCCTTGTGATGTTCGCGACGTCCCCCCACTGGGTAATCATATTGATCCTGACGGTAATTCTGGCCGCCAGCCAATTTTCACCGATGAAGTTTATACATCCAGTGCGTACTGAGCGGTGGCGCGAGCTTAGCTTGCCCATTGCCGTTCTGTGGACAGCGCTGGCGG
>CALDZS010000286.1 GCA_937944065.1 uncultured Amylibacter sp.
GCTGCAACGCTGATTAAGGGGCGTCAGCTGATAGCACCCCGATCTGATTTACGTGAGTTTCATTTCGGTGATTGGGAAAATCGCACGTTCGACGACATATCTTCCACAGACCCTGACCTATCCTTGAACTATTGGTCAAGCCCGGGTGAAACGGCGCCCCCAAACGGCGAAAGTTGGGATACAGGATACGCCCGCATGTCTAGCGCGGTTGATCAACTGGTCGTCGATCATGCGGGGCGCGACATTATAATCGTCGCCCATTTCGGTGTGATTTTATCGCAAGTGCAACGGGCCACATCCATGCCCGCCAAATCCGTTCTTGCCTTTAAGATCGACAATTTATCGGTAACCTGCATCGAACATTTAAATCCAGCTTGGCGGGTTCTCGGTGTAAATCACTTACCCTGACTTGCAGTCCCAACAAAACTATGGTGGAAATCAATCATGACTTATGAACTCGCTATTGGTGATCGCACCTATTCCAGCTGGTCACTGCGCGGCTGGCTTCTTTTCGCAAAATTCGACCTGCCCGTGTCCGTACGGTCAGCCAGAATGTACAGCCAAGGGTTCAAGGACTTACTTGCTGATTTCGCGCCAGCCCGTTTGGTGCCCGCCGCACGCCTTGATGGCACCGTGGTGTGGGACACGTTGGCAATTGCCGAAGAACTGGCAACCCGTCATCCCGACAAAGGATTCTGGCCAGCCGATCCCGCCGCACGTGCCTATGCACGGGGACTAAGCGCCGAGATGCATTCTGGTTTTGTCCAATTACGCACCGATTGCACGATGAACTTGATCCGATATTACCCCGACTTTCAACCCTCGGACGCGGTCAAAGCGGATTGCGCACGGATCGAGCAGCTGTTGACACATGCGCGCGAAACCTTTGGCGCCGATGGCCCATGGTTGTTCGGCGAATATTCCGTGGCAGACGTTTTCTACGCCCCTGCTATGACCCGTTTCGCCACGTTCAACCTGCCGCGCGGCAAGGTATTGCAAGACTATATCAACACACATTTGGCCGACCCCACATTTCGCCGTTGGCGTGCTATGGGGATTGCGCAGAACTATGTCCAACCAGGTTATGATCTGGATTTACCCGAGGGCGAATGGCAAGGCCCCAAAGCGTTGCCTGCCAAAGCCATCGACGCAGGCCCCTCCGAAAACGCCACCTGCCCCTATTCGGGTAAAGCGAATACGCACTTCTTGGAATTAGACGGACGAGTATTCGGATTTTGCAACGCATTTTGTCGAGACAAGACTGTAGCCGATGCAGAGGCTTGGGATGATTTCATGGCGATTTATACTGCTTAAGCCCGCGCTTACCTCCTACACCATTTGAAAGCCAAAGCCATTAAGCGAACCACATCAATTCTAGCCATCTGCACGCTCGGTCTGGTTGGCTTTAATGCGTATCGCTGGACTTACGACTACACTAGTCGGATTAACGCCTGCGCAAATCGCTATCAAAATGCCGCCCAAATCATCAAGGTTTGCACAGAACTCCTTGATAATCCAAAGTTTTCCGCCTCAAACCAAGCCACTTTTCTATCAGAACGCGCTTGGGCGCATCAGCGAAAACGTAACTTGGCCGCGGCGTTGTCAGACATCGAAAATGCTGTCTCGCTTTATCCCAACAGTCGGTATTTGTGGGTAGATAAAGCGCAGCTTCTGAACGCAGATCATCAATACGACCTTGCAGAGCAGAGTTTTCAACGCGCAATCGCGCTTGATCCTAAACACGTGACGACACAGTATCTTCGCGCTAAACTGCTGAAAAATCGTGGGATGAACGCAGAGGCTCTGGCCGGTTTCGAAATGGCGCTAGAGCTTGAACCCGCCCACAAGCTTTCCAACTGGCAAGTGATCAACATTCATATTAACACCCGCGAGTTTGACAAGGCAGTTAAGCGGTTGAACTTTGCAGTTCAGCACTGGCCAGAAGATTTGGAAATTCGCCAATATCTTGGCATATTGCACCTGCAACACACACATAATTATCCATTGGCCGTGACCCAATTCGAAGCCTTCGAAAGCATCGCTCCAGAAAGCCTCATGGGACCACTGCTCCTCGCCGCGACCTATTATGCGAGCGGGGATATCGGGTTAGCTGAGACATATGTAGATCGTGTAGTCGAGCAATTAGTAACAAAAGATATACCTAGCTTTGGATTCATCGAAAACCTGATGGTTAAGGCCAGTAAAGCCCTTTTCTTCAACGTGGAACCAGAAATGTTTTTCCGCGCAGTCGTCCATAGTATTTTGGGTCAGACCAATCTTGCAAAAACAGAGCTCTCCAAACTAATACGATTGCCCAAGGGACGTGGCAGAGAGTTTATCAAACACACGCTCAAACAAGCTGGATATAAGACAGACCCCGCTAGTATCGATCAATCCCTCGACGATTATATCAATACACTTGCCGATAAATTTCCCCTCGGTCGCATTCGTAAACGTTAACCATTCTTCCCCAACCGTGGTGTCTATAAAAAGCCTAGGAAGTCACAATCACACCAACCATTTACCAAAAATAAACCAATCTCGCTCACCGTTAACCCTTCTTAACCAAAGGGACCACGATGGTAGCTTGTGCTTATACGGTGGCGTTTCAGGGGATCGAGGCGCGACCGGTCGAGGTGCAATGCGCGCTGTCCCCCGGTCTGCCCAGCTTTTCCATTGTGGGCCTGCCTGACAAGGCCGTGTCAGAGGCGAAAGAACGCGTGCGCGCGGCGATCAACTCTATGTCGCTCGCCCTGCCGTCTAAGAAAATTACAGTAAACCTGTCGCCTGCTGATCTGCCCAAAACTGGATCGCATTTCGACCTACCTATCGCCTTGGCAGTGTTGGCCGCGATGGATGTGCTGCCACAAGATGAAATGGCGCGAACGGTTGCGTTGGGCGAATTGTCATTGGACGGTAAGCTGATCCGCGTCAGCGGTGCCTTACCCGCTGCGTTGGCCGCGTCCGAAAACAGTTGGGATTTAGTCTGCCCAAAAGAATGCGGTCCAGAGGCGGCTTGGGTCGGCGATACGCGGGTGACGGCACCCGCCAGCTTGTTAGAAACCTTTAACCATTTCAATGGGCGCAAACCCTTGGCACCCGCAGAACCAGGCGAAGTGATTGCCGACACATCAGATAAATGCCTATCTGACGTGAAGGGCCAAGAGGTTGCGAAGCGCGCGTTGGAAATCGCGGCAGCGGGTCGCCACCATATGATTATGATAGGATCACCTGGATCAGGAAAATCCATGCTGGCTGCGCGCTTGCCGGGATTGTTACCCCCCTTAAGCGCGGTCGAGGCAT
>CALDZS010000287.1 GCA_937944065.1 uncultured Amylibacter sp.
CCGCTCATGATGCTTCGGCTGGTCGTCCGCGTCCCAATGGATCAAGGTCGCGCGCTGGTGTGCCTGTTAGCATTCCCTGCCAGTCGAGCACTTGGCGCATCAAAACTGAACGACCAATACAGATAATGGCGGGTGGGCTCATTCCTGCCGCGTCTAGATCGGTTTTCAATCCGCCCAATGTTGTTTCCAACACGCGTTGTTTATCGGTAGTGGCGTTGGTGACAACGGCCACAGGTTCGTCTGATGGGCGTCCAGCAGACAGTAATTGTCCCTGAATACGTTCCACATGTTTGATGCCCATATAGATCACCAAAACCTGTGAACCATCTGATATTGCTTGCCAATTCAAGTTTGATGGTGACTGTCCACTTTGATCATGACCTGTCACGAACGTGACGGATTGGTTCACATCACGGTGCGTCACGGGAATGCCAGCGTACGCTAGTCCGCCGATACCAGCGGAAATTCCTGGGATGATGCGAATAGGCACGCCATGTTGAACCAATGTCTGCGCCTCTTCACCACCGCGACCAAATACAAACGGGTCACCGCCTTTTAGACGTAGAACGCGCTTGCCTTGATTGGCCAATTCGACAAGGCGCAATGATATATCGCGTTGAACAGCAGATGGCTTGCCGCCACGCTTTCCAGCATACTCTTTGATCGCATTTGGCGCCCAATCCAATATGGCTTCGTTAACCAACGCGTCATAGATAACCACATCGGCCTGCTGCAGGGCGTTCAAAGCATGGATTGTCAGCAAACCTGGGTCACCTGGACCAGCACCACACAGCCAGACCCAGCCAGCGTCGAGCGTTGGCAGGAATTGCGAAGGGATATGTGGCAGATTGCTCATATGCCCTTTATGCCTGTGCTTTGCGGATTCTGAAAGCCGATTTGCGGCGCGAAATAGGTCAAATGCGCAATTGGCCTTGCCCACGAAGCTGTTATAGTCCGCCCATGAGCCGTAAACCCGCATCAGATTTGCGCCGTGGTTGGACCACTGGCACCTGCGCCACAGCCGCAACTAAGGCTGCGCTGATGGCGTTGTGGGGCGATGGATTCCCGTCTGAGGTTGGGATTACGCTGGTCAAAGGCGAAACCCCGATCTTTCCATTAGCGCACAGCGCAAAAGATGAAAGTTGGGCCGAGGTCGGCATTACCAAAGACGCCGGCGATGACCCAGACGTAACACATGGTGCATTGATTATCGCGCGGGTATCTGCCTCTGCAGGCGGTGTCGTATTTCGCGCAGGCGAGGGTGTTGGGACAGTCACTAAAGATGGGCTGCCTATTGCGGTTGGCGAACCTGCGATCAACCCAAAGCCGCGCGAGTTTATGACAGCGATTGTTCAGAAAATGGCACAAGCGTACGAACGCGCGCCTGACATCACTATCACCGTGTCCATTCCGGGTGGTGAAAAGATCGCTGAAAAAACATGGAATGGACGTTTGGGCATTGTTGGCGGCTTATCCATACTTGGAACCACCGGCGTTGTGCGGCCGTTTTCCTGCGCGGCTTGGATCGCGTCCATTCATCGCGGCATAGATGTGTCGCGTGCCGCTGGCGCCAAACATGTTGCAGGATGCACGGGATCAACATCTGAACAAGTTGTGCAAGATTTATATGGCCTGCCCATTCATGCGATGTTGGATATGGGTGATTTTTCGGGGGGTATGTTGAAATATCTTGCCAAACATCCCGTGGAACGGCTGACCATTGGCGGTGGTATCGGCAAGATGACCAAACTGGCGCAAGGTGCTGTTGATCTGCATTCCTCGCGCGGGGGCGTCGATTTCACTGCCCTTGGTGAAATGTCTGTCAGCCTTGGTCTGCCAGATGTGTCAGATGCCAACACCGCGCTAGAGGCGGTGACAAGGGCGGGGAACGGTCTTGCGGTTGAAATCGCCAAACGCGCGAAAGACGAAGCAATGAAACAGTCGAAAAACGCGATTGGCCAGATTGATATCGTCGTTATTGATCGGGCCGGTGTGATCTTGGGGCAAGCGTGATGCGCTTGTTGGTACTGGCGGGCACGTCCGAAGCGCGAAATTTGGCGCAGGCTATAGACGCGCTGCCTAACGTCGAAGTAATAGCATCATTGGCTGGCGAGACGCGCCGCCCAGCCGACTTGGGCGTCGAAACCCGCATTGGTGGGTTCGGCGGGGAAGTTGGGTTTGCAAGTTATCTGACAGATACGGCGATCACACACGTAATCGATGCGACACATCCGTTTGCGGCAAACATTACCCGAACCGCCGCCGCCGTTTGCGGCGCGCGCAAGCTGCCATTCACAATTTTACAGCGGCCAGCATGGGAACCAAATACAGATGACAAATGGCACATGATAGATCAGGCCCGCGATTGTGCTGATTTGATTGCGCGCGGGAAAACAGTGTTTTGGCGACAGGGCGTAAAACGCTGCAAGAATTCGATAATATGCAGGGCCGAAAGTTGCTAGCGCGTGTCATCGACCCGCCGCAAAACCCGTTCCCGTTTGAAGGAGGCGATTTTGTTATCGGACGACCACCCTTCAGTATCGAGGATGAGATCGCGTTGTTTCAACTGCTAGGTGTGGATTGGTTGGTTGTCAAAAACTCTGGTGGGACTGCAAGTAAAAGCAAACTGGACGCGGCGGCGCGACTAGGGCTACCTGTGGCTATGATCAAACGCCCAGCCGCACCAAATTTACCTATCTTAAAGTCTGTAGATGATTGTTTAATATGGATTAAACAATATGCATGAGCGCGTTATACTTGGCGACGCTTGCGTTGCAGAGGGTGCCGAGTATCTGGCGAAATTGGATCAACGATTTGCCAATGCTTTGGCGCAAACTACACCTTTGCCCTTGCGACTTAAACAAGACGGATTTCCAGCTTTGATCGACGCAATCTGCGGACAGCAAGTGTCCGTGGCATCTGCGCGCGCCATTTGGGGCAAATTGCAGTTGGCAGGCTATGACCGCGCCGATGCAATCAAGCAAGCAACGGATGAGCAGTTGCGGGCCTGTGGTCTATCGCGTCCAAAGGTGCGGTAC
>CALDZS010000288.1 GCA_937944065.1 uncultured Amylibacter sp.
GTGGCAGGGTATTCTGATCTCTGCCGGCTCGCTTACTATTGGTTGGATTGCCTATGACGCGATGTTCAAATCCAAATTGGCCGACACGCCGACGTTCCTGATGTTGCTGCTGTTTGTTATTTTGGTGGCTATGTCTTGGGGGTATAACCAGATATTCACAGGTCGCGCCGCAATGCTGCATCTTGGAGCGTTCACAGCCACCATCATGACGGCAAACGTGTTTTTCCAAATCATGCCGAACCAACGGATTGTGGTAGAGGATTTGAAGCAAGGTCGGACGCCTGACGCGAAATACGGAAAGATCGCAAAGGTACGCTCTACTCATAATAACTATCTTACATTGCCAGTCGTGTTCCTGATGCTATCGAACCATTATCCGCTTGCATTCGCCACCCAATACAGTTGGATCATTGCCTCGTTAATATTCTTAACCGGTGTAACAATTCGTCATTATTTCAATACGATGCACCGTACAGGTAAGGGGCCAAACTGGACTTGGGGCGCTACGATTTTCTTGATGTTGATCATTGCTTGGCTGTCAACTGCGTCTAGCTGGGACGGGGATTTTGACGCCGCCGAAGCACAACCTCTGACGGCTACTCAACAGCGGTTTGCTGCCGCCGATGGATACGACGAAGTGCATGATATTGTGCTTGGACGCTGTTCAATGTGCCACGGACGAGAGCCTGTTTGGGAAGGTATGTATTGGGCCCCCAAAGGTGTGTTTTTGGAAACCAAGGCGGACATCACAGCCGCCGCCCGCGAGATTTATATCCAAGCAGGTGTCACCCACGCGATGCCACCAGCAAATGTCACTGATATATCATCAGAGCAACGTGTTGCGATTGTGAAATGGTTCCGTGCTGCGAACACCCGCAAGCAGGCGCGTGCTGATTAATCGAACTTAGCGTTTGTCATAGTAGATGCCGACGACATGCTCGGCCTCTGCAAAGAATAACCAGCGCGCGACCAACAAGCCGATCAAATGCGCCAGAACCACGATCGCGCCGATTGTGTGTGTTGGTGTTGCAACGAACAAGATCAGGATCGGGATCAACCCCAGGAAAACAGCGGCGATGATGCGTAATTTCATGGCGTGTTTACGGCCCACTACATGAACCATTTCACGCAGAAGATAGTTGTTACCAGTATGTGGTGCTTCAAATTGGCGGACCTGGCCCAGATTACCCAGACCCGTCGCGGTGCCCAAATCTGACCCGGTCTTAGCAAGTTGACCGTCACCAATCATCCAATATGCAATTTGTACGATCAACAACGCGATCAAAAGATATTTTGCCAATCCAACTTGACCAGACAGCAGTGATCCGCCTGCTAGTGTAAACAACATGAACAAAATGGGGGTTAAGAAATGGTTCCAACGAGGGATTGTTTTCAGCTGGGCATAGATCATCGACGTGCAAAAAACGGCGCCCAAGCACAGAATTGAGCCTAAGATGCCCAACAAGGCGATCTTGATATCAAAGAAAATTACCAGTGCCGCGTATAGCCCTATTGTGATTAGAGCCGCTACAGCAACGACACCCTCGCGGCTTAGCCAGCTTGTGCGCCATTGAGAGAATGCCATGAGGGCATTTTTCGGGTTCCCGAGATGGAATGTAGATGCCAAAAGCCCCCCGACAGCCAGTGCAAACGCGATAAAGAAGAAGATAAACGCCACCCAACCGGTAACGTCGGGCATGTTCAGGCCCAAAAATGCCAGCAAACCAAAGCCGAGACCAGAGAGTGCAGTGAACAAAATAACGGATGGCGCTGGATGCATGGTCAAATTCCTTGTGCTTTCGCGAACTTTACGCAAATTCGGTTCGATAAACTATGCAAAAAATGATGTGCGTGAAGTTTGCATGGCAGTTTTGGGAAATGAGAAGCTATGTTCAGCAAAACAGGCATGCCCCCCTGACTAATCGTTCAAGGTAAACACCATCGTTGTCGATTTTTTAAACCCAAAGATATGGCGAAAGGGGCCGATGTCTGTGGTTCCCTGCGCGATAAATCCCTGCCGTTCATACAGTGCCTTTGCCCGTGGATTCGTGTCGATTACGTCCAACCGTACGGATGTGCATCCAAGGGTGCGTGCCTTCTTCTTTATCGCGGCGATCAGGGCAGACCCGACACCCTGACCGCGCGCCGTGGCATCCACAAAAATACCGTCCATCAAAAGAGTTTTGGGTTTTTGTGGGCGTTCCAGTATGGACAAAAACAGGCCGCGCCAAATGCCACCAAAATAACCGTATATCGCGCACATCTGGCCTATTGTTCCTGCCATAAAGGCCCCTTCTTTTGTGGCAAATCCAGCCAACCCAATCAAACTACCATCTTCGGCATAGGCGCTGATAGCATGGGTTGGGTTTGCTATTAGTTGGAAAAAAGCCAACGCTTTGGCCTGGGGGCGCATGACGGGGTGCAGTTTGCCCTTGAAGGCGGTCCAAAACATTTTAGCAGCATGCGCCTTCAACTCGTCTGCGAATCCGTCCGAAATAGTGTACTGCACTGGCGGCACCTCTGGATAAAAAGTGAAGCGGTATAATGATCCCAAACTACTAGATTTACTTCAACGAGACAATCAAGCCATGGCGCTTTTGTGAATTGACCTCGAATAAGGATTGTCAGAGTGTGAAGTTCTCACGCAAGAAGGAAGTCATCGATGTTGTTTCGAAACCTAGCCTTTGGTCTGGTATTATGGTCCGCCAGCAGCGGTGCGGCACTGGCTGCCAATGATGATCACATTATCCAACCAGACAATGTTATTATAAAACTGTCAGAGATGACCCCGGACAAAGATGGAATTGGTGCCCTTGATCAACCTGCAACCATTGAAAACCTGCTGAATGTTTCAATTATTCTTCGCAGTGTCACAGCGGATACAGTCGAAGGCAAGTTAATGAAAAAGAGCACGGTTTTTGGTAATGAGATTTGGCGCGAGATCGACTTTTTGAATGTGCGTCCTCGCACGACAATGGTTTTGGGCAATAAAATCAAGGTTATTTTTCCAGCATCTGCGAAAGCCAGCCAAGCAATAACGTTTGAGTTTGGTCCAAAAGGTGCCTTGACGATCGCGCGTTGAAGTTAAACCAGACCGTAGGTCAGCAAAATCATATGCACGCCGATGCCAGCACATGCAGCGCCCAACAACGCGCGGCTGCGTTTTGTGCGTGCAATCAGACCGATGCCAACGCCCAGCAGATGCAAGAGCGCACTGGCGACCATAAACCCCAAGACATAGCTGGCTGGGTTTTCTAAATTGGGAACCTCTTCGCCGTGCGCATGGCCGTGGAAAATCGCAAATATCGCAACCATCGGATAGGCAAACTTGCTAGCAATCCCTGTGTCACTGGCAATCGCAGCACCCAAGATCAGAACCGACGCGGCAATGATCCCTTCGACTTGGATCAAAGGAATACCTGACAGCCCCATAAGGCCGCCAACCATCAAAAACACTACAAACGCCGCTGGCAATGTCCAAACGTGACGGGCACCCAATTGAACCGATAACAGGCCGACCGCGATCATCGCCAGCAGGTGGTCAAATCCAAGTACGGGGTGCAACAAGCCTGACAAAAGGCCAGAGCCAGTTGAAATCATCGGAAATGTTATCATGATCTGCCCTTATACTGGTCTTACGTGAATTGTATATTTTTCGCGTAACATGGCGTCAACAGTTGGATCAAGTGGAACAAGTGAGGGTTTGCTCAATATATCTTCCTTCAGCTTGGTTGCTTTTTCGATCAATACGGGTTTGCCTATTTCTGCCCATTCTTTGGGGCTCGTACGGTCGCCCAGCGTGGGATACACATTGTCGCTTTGCATCCGCGACAAGGTTTGATCGGTTCCTAAGTAATGGCCCGGACCGTTCATGCAAACATCTGCAATTTGATCCAGCGCCATCGTTTCATCCGACACTTCGATTCCGCGCACACAGCGCAAGGATTGCCCAATCAGATCATCGCCCAAAATCAAGCTTTCATGGCAAAAGCCCAGAAGGGATGCATGCATTCCCGCCGCCTCGTATACCATGTTTAAGCCTGACAAACCTGCCATTACGCTGGAACACATTTGTTCCCAGCCGGCCTGCATATCGGGCATTTTACTGTCCGATGCACCCGCGGCAGCACCACCTGGTACACCATAGAATTTATGCATTTGTGCACACCCAGCAGTCAGCAGGGCCTGCTCGCCCGACCCAACGGTCATCGCACCTGTGCGCAGATCCAATCCGAACGGCCAGGTTCCGAAAATTGCAGGATGGCCTGGGGCAATCGCGTTGACATAGACGATGCCCGCCAAACATTCAGCGACGGCTTGCACGATGGCACCTGCGATGGTCGAGGGCGCTGTTGCACCCGCCATGCCTGCGGACAACAGCAGCACTGGCATGCCGCCGCGAATGCAGGCTTCCATCACTTCGCAACTTTCCGTGGCGAATTTCATCGGTGGAACAACAAAACAATTCGAATTGGAAATGAACGGACGCTCGCGGAATTTATCCTCGCCGCCCGCCATGTCATAAATAAACTCGAACAAATTTGGCATGAACGACGGCTCGGTAAAGCTAGTACCGACATGCTTGGTTGTACC
>CALDZS010000289.1 GCA_937944065.1 uncultured Amylibacter sp.
CAGGCTCTGCATATTCTTTTGATTGGGTTGACCCCAACAAATACCCTGTCGCTGCCAAAACAATAAATAGTTGGTAACCCCAGAAAACAAACCAAGCGGCCTTACCACCCCACAGGCGTACACCACTGGTGCGTTGGACAACATAGAATGACGTGGCAATCAGCGCATTGCCACCGAACGCAAATATCACCGCACTAGTGTGCAACGGCCGTAAGCGACCAAAGTTGGTGAAGGGTTGCCCCCACTCAAAATTCAAAACCGGAAACGCGAGCTGGAACGCGATCAAGGTCCCGACCAGAAACCCTGCGATCCCCCAAAAGGCAGTTGCAATCACCCCTGCCCGAATGACACCGTCAAAATATGCATCTTGATCAGGTTGGATTGCCAGCGGCTCGTCCACATGACGAACCACGCGGACAAACATGCCAGCAGATACCAGCATAATGATGAATGCGTGAAATTTATATGCGGGGTCGATGCCCCAATCGGCCGCAAGCGCTGCAAGAAAAGTAATAACCGCAAAAATTGCTAGTTTAATATAGTCCATAAAGTACCCTCGATTTGTAGAGCACCTATCGACGCCCCTGTTCGCAGGTTCTTTGTAGGAAGTGTTTTGAGTTCGATCTTTGATCTAAATCAAATTGGATGGGTAATTACATAAATCCGTCGGCGTCTTTATCACCTGTGGCGATGGTCAAGGCTGCTAAATCTAAAATTTCTAGATGGCGCCGATCGTTAAAATCAATGACTTGTTCTTGTTTCAAGGCAGACAGCTGGCGACTGACTGTCTCAAAGGTAAGCCCGATATAATTTGCAACTTGATTCCGCGTTAACGGTAGACTCAGTGTTAATGGAAAGCTGAAGGTTACGTTCGTGTCTGATCTGCGCACCAACATTTCAATGAATGTAGCGACCTTTTCGCGAGCTGTTTTGCGGCCCAACAATAACATCCAGTCTCGGGCGGCATCCAATTCGTCCAGTGCTAGTTCCATCAATCGCTGTGACACATGCGGCGTTTCGTCGACCATCTTCTCAAATGGCGCACGTTGAAAACAACACAGCGTCACATCGGTTGCCGCAGTGACATCAAAATCGATCTCTTTACGCCCAGGCCTGCCAATGAAATCGGACGGCAACAGTAATCCAACCATTTGCGTGCGACCGTCCTCTAGAGTTTTGGACAAAGTCGCGACACCACTGACCACCGATGCCACGAAAAGTAAGTTTTCGCCGCGCCATAAAATGGCTTCACCAGCACGAAAACTGCGATAGGTTTTCATACCTTCAAGCATATCCAGTTCGTCATCATCGCACCGTGCGCAGACAGCTCGGTGACGAATGGGGCATTCGCTGCATTTAACTTTTAATGTCGAGGATGCCATTATACAGCTATTGTCCTGTTTAAATATAAAAAAACATTAGCGAACATTGGACTGATGGAAAAGCGAAAACCAGTCATTGTGGCATCCGCGTAAAACGGAAACACAGTTGCAAAATCTGCCATGAAGATGAAATTTCCTGTGGCGCACGCGCACTCTGGACTGTATTCAGACTGCGACTGCGAGCGCTAACGTTTTAATCGGCACCGGTGCGACTAACCAATAGGAGCTTTCGTAATGACTGTTTTAGTGGCCGATGTTGGCGGTACAAACGCCCGCCTAGGACTTGCCAACGACGGCGTGTTACATCCGAACAGCGTAAAACGCTTTTCAAACGTGGATTTCGCAACATTTTATGACGTTATAAACAACTATCTTTCAGACCAATCCAATTTGAATTTGTCGACATGTGTCGTGGCGCTCGCTGGGCCAGTATCAAGTACACAAGGGCGGTTGACCAATCGCGAGTGGCTGATTTCAACGGACAAATTGATGACCACGGCAAATTGCCCATCTGCAATCCTAATGAATGATCTGTCATCGCTTGGATATTCGCTGCAAGGTCTGGCGCATGATGGATTGACGATGGTCTCGCCTGGATCCTTGCAAACACCCAACAATTCGCAATCTCTTGTCGTTGGAATTGGCACTGGATTTAACGTCTGCCCCGTAAAGCTGAACCTAGCTGGCCGGCCAACCTGCCTTCAAGCAGAGGCAGGCCATGTTGCGATGCCCCCGACAGTTCTACATGCGTCGACGCATCCCCTCGGTGATCGGTTCAACTTGGTCGAAGACCTTTTCTCGGGGCGCGGTATTACTCACCTATATCAGGAAATTTCTGGAAAAGACCCTTTGGCAGGCAGTGAGATTGCCAAACGTTACGCAGATAGATCAGATGAGACTGCTATTGCGACGATGGAACTGTTTGCAAACCTGTTGGGAAAGCTGACACGTGAGTTGGTGCTATCCTATATGCCCCTTGGCGGTATATATTTCGCTGGTAGTGTTGCGCGCGGCATTTTTGATGCAGGTCTCGGACCAATTTTTTGCGATGCGATGTACGAAGATACTCATTTCTTGCCTGATATTCGCGGCATTCCAGTGCGCGTGATCGATAATGATGCGGCTGGATTAATCGGATGCGCCATCGCGAGCCAAGCGGCGTAGTTATCAGCATCAACCCGAAGTGTGCTGCTCAATAACCTTCGTCGCGCGCTATTTATGTTATAGCGCCCATTACGCAGTTTTTTTAATCTTCATCTCTTGTGGTTTTATAGGATTGATCGCGCCATCGGTTGTGACATCCAATCGCATTCCATTCGTCAGCGTATCCAGCCCCGAACACGCCACAAGCATCAGGATATCCTTTTCGCGCGCGACGATAGACATATGGCTTAGAAAACCACCCACTTCGCTTAGAACTGCGCCCGCTTGTTGAACAAATGGCAGCCAAGCAGGGTTCACCATACGGCAAACGATGATATCGCCGATTTGGAACCCATCAAAGGCGCTACTGTCCACATTGAACTCGTCCTCGACGACAAAAACGGTGCCAGAAACGCTGCTGCTTCCTGACACGCACGTTCCGTACATTGAACCGTCTTCGCTCGCCCCCCGACCTCTGTCGTTCAAGGAGTATTTTTCTAGATCGTGCAGGGTTAACCGCACAGGGACAGAAGGCATCTTGTTCATGATCTCTGATCTATCTTTGCGGACTTGTGCTGTTTGCATCAGCCCCGTTTGTGTTTCATCTGATAGGGACGCGACCTCATTCAGATCGAGGAAAAATACCAACTCGTTCAAGCCTGTAATTCCCCCCAATGCTATCAAAGCTCGGCGCAGTTGCGCGATTATGCGCAGGGCTTCATGCTTTGCCTGTTCTTTTAAGTCTTGCAGTTCAATTGCAATGTCGACGGCGGACGAACTGTTCTGGTTCTCAACTGTTAGGGGCATTTTAGGCTCTGCGCTGTCTAACAAAGGCCACAACATGTCTGGTGTTTCGTTGTACCGCGGCACGCTCAATTCATAATCAAAAATTGCCCGATGTCCCATCATTTTCAACGCTGCACTTTGACGCTTGTCTACATCCAAGACAGCGAAGCCTCCCAGCAGATTTGTCGGTGCATGGGTCAGGTCAGGTGTCATCAATTTTTGCATACCAA
>CALDZS010000290.1 GCA_937944065.1 uncultured Amylibacter sp.
CCCCGCCGACAATGTCCGCACAATCGAACATCTATCCGCACCTACCAAAGGCTGCGGCGCAGTGCCAACAAAACTCGCCCGCGCCTGCCCTGCCAAGGCCATCATATCCAAACAAAATTGGTCCGCCCGAGCCGCGCCAGCGAAGGCCAGAAAGCTAGACAAGATCAGCGTTGAGGGGATTTTGAACATGCAGGCACCCTATCACACCCGGCGAGCATCCATAAGCCCACAAAAAAAGGCCCCGTGTTTCCACGAGACCTTTCTAATTCTATACGCAGTTGGCTTAGCCTACAGCAGCGTCAACATTCAAAGTTACACCTGGGCCCATAGTCGAGCTGAGTGAGATCTTTTTCATGTAAGCGCCTTTGGCACCCTCTGGTTTCGCTTTTTGAACCGCGGCAACGAATGCTTTCACATTCTCTACTAGCTTGGCTTCAGTGAACGATGTCTTGCCGATACCAGCATGAACAACACCAGCTTTTTCAACTTTGAACTGGACTTCGCCGCCTTTGGCCGCTTCTACAGCTGCTTTAACGTCCATAGTCACGGTGCCAACGCGCGGGTTTGGCATTAGGTTACGTGGACCCAAAACTTTACCCAAACGACCGACAACACCCATCATGTCAGGTGTCGCGATGCAGCGATCAAATTCGATCGTGCCGCCTTGGATGATTTCCATCAAGTCTTCGGCACCAACGATGTCTGCACCAGCAGCCTTTGCTTCGTCAGCTTTAGCATCACGCGCAAACACAGCAACACGCATTGTTTTACCAGTGCCATTTGGCAGGCCAACAACACCGCGAACCATTTGGTCAGCGTGACGTGGGTCAACACCCAATGTCATTGCAATGTCCAAGCTCTCGTCGAACTTCGTTTTCGCATTTGCTTTGATCAAAGCAACCGCTTCTTCGATTGTGACGTTTTGCTTGCCTTCAAATGCAGCGCGAGCAGCCGTCGTTCTTTTTCCGTATTTCGCCATTACTTCACCTCAATGCCCATAGAGCGTGCAGAGCCCGCGATAATTTTGACTGCGCCTTCAAGATCGATGGCACTTAGATCGGCCATCTTCAGCTGAGCAATTTCTTCAACTTGTTTCTTGGTCACAGAACCGACGATTTCACGTGATGGTTCTTTGGCACCTGATTTCAGCTTTGCAGCTTTCTTCAGAAGGTAAGACGCAGGTGGCGTCTTGATGTCCATAGTGAACGATTTATCAACGTAATATGTGATGATCGTTGGGCAAGGTGCGCCTGCTTCTTGATCCTGAGTTTTTGCGTTAAACGCCTTACAAAACTCCATAATGTTGATACCGCGTTGACCCAATGCAGGGCCCACAGGTGGGGATGGATTGGCTTGACCTGCAGGAACCTGCAGTTTCATAGTGCCAGCAACTTTTTTAGCCATAATGGCCTCCGTTTAGCTCCGAGTTCCGCGACCGCGTGTCGCTTCTCCTCTGTTTGGCGTGGTACGGTTCGGACGCGCGCGCGCGCCGTTCCTCCCACAAACACAACACGCTTAGGTTTGTTTATTAACCTGCGTGTATTCCAGTTCGACCGGGGTTTCCCGACCAAAAATTGATACAGTCACTTTGAGGCGGGCTTGTTCTTCGTCCACTTCCTCTACCGTGCCTGCGAACCCTTCGAATGGGCCGTCGGTCACGTTGACCTGCTCGCCGATTTCGTATGCGATCAAAGTACGTGGATTTTCCGCGCCTTCCTCGACTTGGTTCAGAATGTAATTAACTTCGCTGTCACGCATCGGACTTGGCTTACCTGGTTGACCCAAGAAACCCGTCACACGATTTGTGTTGTTGATCAGGTGGTACCCACGTTCGGTCATTTCCATGCGCACTAGGATATAGCCCGGCATGAAACGACGTTCGACATTGTATTTTTTACCACGACGCACTTCGACCACTTCTTCTGTCGGCACCAAAACCTGTTCGATTTCGTCTTGCAAACCTTCTTGGATCACTGCCTCGTTAATCGATTCAGCGATTTTCTTTTCGTAGTTCGAAAGAACGCTTACGGAATACCAACGTTTTGCCATGCTTATCGCGACCTTTGTTAGAACGGGGAACCCGTCCAAAATTCATTTATATTCAGATGCTTGGATGCATCCTGCCCCCAAATTCCACAAGCCCCGCCGTCGAATCGAGCGGTAGTCATGTTGGGGATAGATGCGGCTTAACGCCAAACGGATGGTTTATCAACCACCTATGGACAATATTCCATTCAGACCCAATTGGATAATCTGGTCAATTAGGAAAAAGAATACGGCTGCGAAAAACGCCATGATGAAAACCATGATCGTGGTGATCGTAGTTTCACGGCGTGTCGGCCACACGACCTTTGCCACTTCTGCGCGCACTTGGCTGATAAATTGTAACGGGTTCGTCATCGCCATGGTGATATCCTTTTAAGCTTGGAACATGTGCTATCGCGAGATGGGACGAGTTTCAAGTGAAATTGAGAATGCGATCGCTGACACTATTTTATTGCAACTATGCGGCGATTAACCGCCAATTTGAAGTTCATATTATAAACATATTTTGTTGATAACCAAACGAAGATAACATTAAATCCTTGTTCCATTAGTTTGTACACCTTGTTCATCGTTAACATACCAAAGGTTCTATGGAGGATCCAAATGAATAAAACTCAAAAGATTACTCAATTCATTAAGGCGGGTTCCGTTGCACTATTGGTAGCCACATGTGCGATGTCCTTAACCCTCTTGGTAAGTGCCGATGCAGCGTTTGCAAAGAATGACAAGAGCGACAAAGGCGGTGGAAATGGTCAAAGTGACAAGGGAAAAGATAAGAGCAGCAAAAGCAAATCTAAATCTAAATCGTCAAGTA
>CALDZS010000291.1 GCA_937944065.1 uncultured Amylibacter sp.
CGGCAGAAAATCGATGCTTGCGTTGAACAAGATGAACAATGCGATTGTTGATCGTTATGCGAAAGCTGCCGGGGCGACTGCATCGTTGGTTGCCAAATCAGCTAATTCCGAAGACCTCTATTTTGACAATCATTGTCGGTCCAATTGCGGTAACGCCAACATCACGGTTAAGGCGCATCGAATTGGTATGTCATTGCCTGTAGATAAAAATCCTTACCCAAAGGCACCTTTGAATTTCTGTGCCGCTTTGCACTTTGGCAGTATCGGTGCCAGTATCAGTCTGCCATTCCCAGGAATAAGTAGTATTGGTGCGAGTGCGATAAATGGATCGTACAGAATGCGAACGTTTCCTGCTTTTGAAGGTCCGATGCAATCGGGTAAAGGACCATCTAATATGACGAAATATGTCAATGAAGAAACAGGTTTTGGTCGCCTGCTAGAGAAGAATTATAATTTTTCAAGAAACAAAGGTATGTTGTGGATCGCACAAAGTACGTGGGGCGAATTAAAAGGTGGCTGGCCAACAAAGCAAAAGAAGAAAGACAATTACTATACCCAGTGGATGACATTTAAAACGGCAGCGGCCTGTGCTGCTCCGCAAAGTTTAAGCAGCGTTTTACAGGCGCTGGCGATTAGTCCCGTACCTAGCTACGATCTGTATCATCCAAAGGGCGTCGATATTGTTAGCCCTTTCCCAAGTATTGATGACTTCACAGATGACTACAAAATTCTTGGGTTTACATACCGCCGCCCCAACAAGCGCTGGTCGCCCAAAGTATTCAAAGATCCTAACCAAGGGTATTATACTTATGCCCAAGGATTATTGTTTAACCCTGATGAAATTGGGCTCTATTCTCAGAACTGGCAGGCAAAGTTAATCCCAGCCAAACGCATGGAAACCCAACTGAACGCAGTGACCCAACGTATGGGTTCATATGCTCCCGCTAGTTTCAGCGACCTGAAAAACGACCTAGAGCGCGTCACGTCAAAACCATCTTGGAGTACAGTCGTTGCAAAATAAACTCTTAAAAAAATTCGGTAGAAATACAAAAGGCTCCGTTGCTGTTGAGGCTATCTGGATGGGAGTTTTCGTGGGGTTCTTTATTACCCCTACCACCTTTCTTCTGCAAAATGCGAAGATGGGGCTAGACGCCTCATGGACCCAACGCACGGCGGCCCGAAATGAGGCGGTAAATGACTATTGCGCAGATGACAAACTTGCGCTTCCCTTTATTGATGTGATGATCCCACGTGGGGTTGAATCCGGGAACAACTCAAATGTCATAACAAACAAATTGATTACGAATTTCACAACTTGTTCTGAAAAAGATGCAGAACAAGGTATAACTAGCAATCAGAAATTTTGGAAACGAATGGAAGACGAGGCAAGTGATTTTCCAGACATCATCAAAGACGTCGGCAACAAACCCAAGATTTTAGCCTACGAAGGAAGCACTCGAAAAGTGCATCAAAATATGGGTATGAACGGACGTGTCATGACGTTCTACAGCTATATCCCCCAGGTTCTTGTCCTGCCAGTTTGGACAAAGACTTCAGAACTGCTTGTTCCCACGGACGATACTTACACATTCGAAGAAGCAAAATTTGCAGCGGGCCATGACAAACAGATTTGGGCTGAATTGCCTGGTGGAGATGCCCGCGGCCTTTATGAAGACGTATTCCCAGCCAAATAAAAACTATGCAATAAATCAGGAAAGAACCGTTCGATGTTTTCTAAATTATGCACTGCCCTATTTTTACTTTTCACATGTTTAGCACCCCCAGCTTTGGCCGATCTTCAAGAAATTTCCGCCGAAGGTTTGGATGGGTTGTACACGACCACGACCGTTTCTGACTGGGATAGCATTCGCGCGCAACTGATAGACGCTTATGGCGGGGAGGTTAAAGAAATTACATTTACAGAGCTTCAAAACCCGAACTTAAAGGGCGCAAGTATCGCCGCTATGCCTGGTGGAGCTGGTGAAGTATTCATTTTGTCAGATGAAGAGGCGCCGGCCGGATTATTGAACGCTATGTCCGAGGTTTTTCCTGATTTAGCAAAGAAGGACATCAGCGAATATAATCAAGGGCTGGCTGTCACGATGCAAAAAAATGGAAATAGCTACACAATTGATGGAACTGTTTTCAAAGCATCCAAAAAGCCCAAAGCCCAAACAGGCGGTAACCTGACGATAACCTTTGCCGAGGGCCGCACTGTTACTTTTCCTGAGGGTAGCAAAGTACTGCTTCATAATGAGCAAGCTCAAGGCTCTATCAAAATTGAAAACTTTGCTCTAACGGTTCCGAATGACAAACCAACTGCTCAAAGTTTCATCCGCAGCCAGCTGGATAATGCTGGTCTGAAATACAAGCAAGATGATCTGGAAGGAACAACTCGCTTTCAATTTGAAACTAACGACGGCCCACCATCTAGTATAATGCTGACATCATTGGATGATCCAAACGAGATGTCAGTCTCCGTCATGATCATAACTATAGATGAATAGCAAACTTCCCATAATACGGAGGGAACTCTGCAAGTAAGATCATAAGTATTCAACTGCCTGATCCAGCATCCGAAAAATTTGCGTGTATCTTCACAGAAACAAGAAAAGGGCACTCCTCCGATCCAATAAAGATTGGAAGGCGAGTGCTTTGCAACGTCAGACTTTGCGCCCTTGGCACAGCTTCAGCAGTTTACGTTTCCGGCTCCCGAGGATGATTTGCACGTCATAGGGGTAAATGGTTGATCTTTTCGGCTTCAGGAAGTGGTCGGTGATGCGTTGCGCGTTTTAAGGCTGGAAGCGAACATTAGCCATGTTTCCAGTTTTAAAGGAACTTAACCCGCGAGCAACCAGCCATCTATTTTGTTGATATTAAATTGAGAACAAGCGAAATGGAAACTCGGATGTGAGTTTAAACATTTATAGCTAATAGCAATTGATGTCGGGCGTTTTAATTAATGATATTTTCATGCGAACACCAAAAAACTTGGACTGTGCAACAGTGAGACCTTAGCCCATAATCCGTGACAGGCCGTAGAAGCTGACGGAAAAAACCAACAAACAGATAATCGCATACGCTCCGTTCCAACGCCAAGTCAATGTAGTTGGATGGATATTTGTTATGCCCGCTATCAACAGCGTCGCGGACGCATTGGGCGATGCGACCATGCTAAGCGCCCAGCCAGCACCAAGCGCAAAGAATACCAGATTGGGATCGGCAGCTGGCGTTTGAAATTGCGCCAAAACTGAACCTAAAAACACAACCACCATAATTGGGCTGAGTGCGATTTGACCGCACAATATAATAATAACAGGCAGGCAAATCAGGATCAGCCATTCGGGTATTCGCATGATTTCGATATATGCAGAGAATACATCAACGGGCGCGATTTTGGAGGCGGCAATCCCAATGAAGCCAGCGATACCTAACGTGAACGCGCTGTGCCCTTGGGTGTAGGCTGATTGTACCAGCATTGAGCCAAGCATTGTTTTGGCAGATGAAATCGCGGGCATTATTCTGCCTTCATAACTTTGCTCGACGAACCATGCGACGACCAACAGCGGTGCTACCAACATCAATGCCTGGACCAAACTTACATTCGAGACGTGAGCTACCAACAGAGTTGACCCAATAAGCAGCGCGCAAATCACCCCAAATCGCTGTGCCGATTTCGCCGGAAAGCTTAGGGAATCGCCAAAGGCATCGGTCGAGGTATTCCGCCAACGATGCCGATCTTCCAGTCGGCCGATATAGATCATTACAAAGGTGGCCAGTATTCCTAATGGCAAAGTAATCCTAATGTCTGCGCCGGGCACAGTTGTGAATAACACAACCTGCGCTAACGAAGTCGGTGACCACATTACCATCCAAGTAAACCCACGTATAAGGGCCGAAATTTGTTGTTGTTCTAACTTTTTGGCAATTTCGCGCGCTTTTTTTGATGCATCGTCAGCGACCATTGATCCACGCTGCACCAATGGTGACAGTAAGCTGATCGCGCCAAAGTTCAGCAAGATACCAATAATATGCCCGCCAAATGCAAGCGAGTAATACCGCCTACCTGGTGGTTGGTTTGCCAGAAATATCCCAAGTTTCAAAACAGAGGGCGAGCGTTGCGCGGCCTCTTTCAAAAGCGTGACCAAATAAATAAATGCCGCGAAAAACGCCGCTCGATCAAGTGCGAACAGCAAGTCTTGAACGCCATCTTGCGTGTTTAGCAATCCCAAAACCAACAGCGCCGCGCCGATAACCAGCGCCCACTCTCGTAGTTTAAAAAGAGGGATCATGCAGACGCAGAACATCATCAACAAAACGCGACTAGCTATTTCCGCAGTTTCGGAAAAATGGAATTGAAGGCTTGTTTGCACCGCTCCAAGTAAGACGAGGAAAATCGCTGTAGCAATCCGTAGCCATTGTCTGTTTGGTAGGTTTTCCATTTTCACATTGTCCGCACGAATGCTATGCTGTTTGCACCATGCGCGTTTTTATACAATTCTCGAAACATATTCTGGAAAAGGGTGATTTCTTTTCTGTGCCAGATGCACAGACGGTGATGTGGATTAAGGATGGTAAAGTCCAACAGGGGACAAACGTTCATAGTGCTGGAGATGGATTTTATTCGACATTGAACCAGCTCATGGGCGTCGGTGCGGAAAATGAAGTCTTTTGTTTTTCTGTAAGCCGAGATGAACCAAATACGGCCCCTCGCGAAAGCGTGCTTGTTGCCAGTTTTAATTGGCCCTACCGAGATGCGATTTTTCGATTGGACACCGTCACATTTCCGCAAAGCGCGATAGCATATCGTCACGTACATGCGGGCGCAGGCATCCGGTATTTGACCAAAGGTAGTCTGGAAATCCAATCGGATCACCATGTGGAACACTTCTCTGTAGGTCAGGCATGGTTCGAAGACGCTAACTCGCCTGTCAAAGCGACTGCCTCGGGTACAGAAGTTTCTCAATTTATTCGGGCCCTTATTTTACCAATTGAATATGAGGGGAAATCCACCATTAAATTCTTGAACTCCGAAGATTTTGAAAAACCCAAACTGCAGACCAATCTTCGCTTTTTGGATCAGCGCATTTCACTCTGATCTATTTATCAGAAAGATAGGAGCGTTCCCAATCAGGATCTATTTCTGCTGGCTCTGAAAATAGACCAGCCTCTTTAATTCCTAGGATCGCACAGTATTCGTCTTTTTCGGATGTGTCGCCACTTATACCGATGGCACCAATTGTCACGCCCTCGCCGTCCTCTACAAGCACCCCGCCCGGTACAGGGATCATTCGCCCATCCGATGCCGCCGCCAGCGCGTTTTGAAACACGGGACGGCTTGACAGTCTATCACGGATCAAGCGACTGGAAATCCCCATACCAAGGGCACCCCAGGCTTTACCGAACGCGACGTCAAATCGCATAATTCCTGAACCATCCTCAGATTTGACGGCGACGATCTGTCCCCCAGCGTTCAAAGCCACAACGGTCAATGGCAGCAGATTTAAACCTCGCCCCAATCTGATGGCTTCATCGATGATTGTGGTTGCTGACTCTAACTTTAAACTGGTTTGAATTCGCATATCCTGTCTCCAATTACATTAGGTTTGGTAGCCATGTCACAATTTGTGGGAAGGCAAGCAAAAGAGCAATCGTAAGAACATCGGCAACAAAAAACAAACCTACACCTCGGAATACGTCCCCAAGTGGTATGTCAGGCCGCACGCCATTCACGACAAAACAGTTCAACCCTATCGGTGGCGTTATCAAACAAACCTCGGCCATTTTAACGACGATGATACCGAACCAGATTGAATCAAACCCAAGTGCGATAACCGCGGGATACACGACAGGTAGAGTTAGCAACAACATGCCGATAGCATCCATGAACATTCCCAAAACCGCATAGGCCAAAAGAATACAAATCATGATCGTCATTGGCGATGCGTCTAGTTCAAGAATCCAGCTGGTAAATGCCTCTGGCAGACCAGAGAACCCCAAGAAGCGTACAAAGATCAATACCCCCCAAATCAGTGAAAATATCATCACTGTAAGCTTGGCAGATTCCATCAGTGCACTTTTCAAAGTGGCCATTTTGGTGCCGCGCATGATCGAGATAATAAAGACAACCGCCGCACCCAATGATCCAGCTTCGGTGGGCGTGGCCCAACCGTTGTAAATCGCCGACATGATTATGAATACAACAAGTGCGATTGGAAAAATTCCGGGAATAACCAAGACGCGGTCTTTCCAAGTGTATCCTTTAACCGCTGGTCCTGCCTCTGGTTTGTACAGCGCCCAAACGATGATGATACCAGCGTAAACAAGGGCCGAAACTGCGCCAGGTAAAAAACCAGCAATCAGCAACTTCCCCACAGATTCTTCGACGATAATGGCATAAATAACCAGGATCGCTGACGGGGGTATCAATGTCGCCAATGTACCGCCAGCCGCAACTACACCCGCTGCCAATCGGCGGTCATAACCGTATTTGAGCATGTCAGGTATCGCCACACGTGCAAATACCGCTGCGGTCGCTGTAGAAGCTCCTGATACAGCCGCAAAACCTGCGGTGGCAAAGATGGTCGCGACCGCAAGCCCACCTGGAACCCAACCAACCCATTTACGTGCGGCATCGAACAACTGTTGGGTCATTCCAGCGTGGAACGCCAAAAACCCGATGAAAATGAACATTGGCAAAACACTGAGTGCATAGACTGACGATTTGGAATGCGGAATGGTTCCGGCAATCCCTGCTGCAGGACCCCAGCCCAATAACTCGACGAGCCCCAATAGACCGATGACCGAAGCCGCAAAAACCACACGCACGCCAGACAAAACGAGCAAGAACATGCACCCAAGGCCAATCAGACCGACCAAGAACGGGTCATCAAAACCAATACCTAAAATCATGATGTGCCCCGATCATTTAGATCGGTTATTCCACCAAAGGCCTCTTTAATTTCGTCTTTTGCGACCTCTTCAACATCTAGAATTTTGGCGATCCCGATCGGTTCGCGAGATGGATCAACGAACAATCGAATGGAGCCCACCAATTGAATTGATAGGCGGATAAACCAAAGAGAGAAGGCAATAGGTACCAGCAATTTGGACGGCCAGACGGGGAATTCGGCATCGATGGTCGTGTCCCCTAATGAATAGGACCGCAGGAAATGACCCCATCCATACCAAATCAAAACACCGATGATGAACATGGCGACCAAAGTGCCGAACGCTTCGACCGACCATAGCCAGCGCCCTTTAAGGTTCCCGACAAGGATCTCCATACGGATATGAGCGCCCAATCGTTGACAATAAGCAGCCCCCAAAAATGCCATCGATGCCATCGAAAGCTCTACCATATCGATATAACCAGAAATTGGAGCGTTCAGAACGGAACGCATAAAAATTTGTGCGCATCCTAGAAGCATAAGCAGAAAAATTGCGGCTGCCGCCATCAAATTGGCGAAATCTTCAATGGGTTGCATGGCACGATCAACGGTACTTAGTCGGTTCGTGGATTTTGGCTCGGTCTCAACGGGCATAGCGTGTTTCGCTTTATGAATTGAAGTAGTTTATTGATAAACGGGCGACGTAACCGCCGCCCGTGAACTGAATGTTATTTTGCTTCTGCAGCATATTCCCAGATCGCGTCAAACACGCCTTGAGCATCAAACTTGTCTTTGTTTGCTTCGATCCACGCATCCCAAACCGGCTTACCGGCGACTTCTTTAAAAGTGGCTAGCTGCTCGTCCGTGTATACGATCTTTTCCATAGAGCTTTCGAATGCTGGTAGATTTTTTGCGTCCGCTGCGGCATAGGCCGCTTGCTCGACATCCATGACCAATTCACGATTGTCATCCAACAATTTTTGATACTGTGGTGGCAATGCGTCATAGGACGTTTTGTTAAACACCCAACCACATTCGGATGTTCCAGGTGCTAGATTGCTTGTGTACCAATCTGCCTCGTCCGAGATTTTGAAAGAAACATGGGCGTATGTGTATGGAAACGCGGCCGCGTCCAACGCACCTCGTTGAAACGCTGTTGACGTCTCACTTGCAGGCAACGTCTGTTTAACCGATCCCAATTTTTCCATGGCTGTTCCCAAACCACCACCTGCGCGAACACGCAAGCCTTTCCAACCGTCAAGGGTTTTGGGCGCTGGACCTTTGCCAAGAATTTCGTACTGCGGTAGCAGTCCAGAAACATATGGGATCGCGTTCCACTTTGCCATGTCTGCAACAATCGCTGGGTGGCTCATCATTTTTGTTCGAACGTATTTGTCGACCTTCGGATCGCCAAGCGGCAAGAACGGCAACGAAAAGACCATCCATGCTGGGTTTTTCCCTGGGTGATAGAAATT